>CAKZVF010000243.1 GCA_937921995.1 uncultured Pirellulaceae bacterium | reverse complement strand
CTGGCCATTTTGAATTTGTTTTCGTACAGCCATTTCTTGATCAGCGCGTGATCTCGGAAACTGTCTGGGTAGACCCAGATCGACACGGTCGTTTGCGCCGGATTGAACTTCCTCAACACGGCGTTCCAATGCGAATTCGGGTTGGCCAACGCTACCTCGGTCGGTTCACCCGCGGTTTCGACCACAGGAAACAGCGCGAATCGCTTGAAACGAATCTGACGACGGGTGCCAGCGCTGGCTGACGTTTCTAATTCATACTGTAAACGAAAGTTTCCGATCGGGCCGATCGTATCGCGCGCCGTACTGAATTCCGTTCTGTTTTCGGCGATCAACTGCCAGTCTTGCTTCATCTTGTTGACCAATTCGTCCATCGGCACGTAGACAAGTTTGCCGCCGGTCAACCGAAAGTGCACCTCCTGCGAGAATACAGTACTGGCGATCGGATTGGGATAGTGATCAATCGTTTTCGCATCAGTCGTGTTGGTTTTGAGACTCGACACCGCAGCCATCGTGTCGGTCAATTGCTGCAACTGACGTTCAAGCCCAATCTTTTCGGATTGCTGTTGGAGCATCGCTTGATCCCGCGCGTCTAATTCGGATTGCTTATCAGTCAATTGCTGCTTGAGCTCTTCGATGGCCACTAATCGTCGGTGACGCACTTCAGTCAGTTGCCGCGCGACGGCGTTCTCTTGGTCGATCAGCACCTCAATCTCTTCGTTGTCCTTGACCAACACGTCCATCCGCGACGCGGCCTGATTAGCAGCAAGATCAGCGTCGGATATCTGGTGGGTCAAATCGACTTCGGGCTCGGGTGGATTCGTGGCCTTTGACCGCGCGTGAGCTCCCACCAAGACAACCAAAATGATGAGAATGCCGACCAAATTTGCAACAATATCCAAGAAAGCGTCTTGGCCGGTTGTAATGTTACCTTTCATGAGCCAGCTCCACTAACAAACCGCTATCGTCAAGTAACGCTCGCAACTCTTGAAACCGACGCTCAGCGCCGGGCGCGACGGAGAATCGAAGTTCCGGTTTCCAATAGGCCTGCCGTCCGGCCACCCCCCACGCTTCGATTGTCTTCCAAATTTCCGAAACCAACGGATCAATCGAGGCAACTGTTTGCTTGTGCAGCGGGACGGTTGCTGTGATTTTATTCTGGGAGAGGATTTTGATCTCATCGGCCTCGCAAATCAAACGAATTGGTCGAACGTAAGCACGGGCACCGGTCGTTTGGGCGGGTAGTGCCCAATTGGAACCACGGGAATTGGACAGACTACTGGCCCAATTCCCTGCTGCGAGATTTGATTGCTGATTGGCGTCAGCGACTTCACCTCCGGACACACCGGTCATCGCGTTAGCGGAGTTAGCCTGGGCGGAATTCGCGTTGGAGGCAGAAGCTTCGTTCTCGATTGCGTGTTGACCGTGATGTTGATTGCGAAATTCAGAATCCGTTTGCGGCGTATCATACGACGCGCGGGAGTAGGGCTCCTCCGTATTCGATTGCCGCTGTCTACGGTGATCCGTTTCAAATTCACCACCGGCCAGTAACTCATGCGCCGGCTGACCGGTCGCTGCGGATTCAAACCCACCCGAATTAGACGGTCGAAGCCCGCGTGCCATTTGCAGCGTGCTCTTCCATTGATCATCGTAGTTCATCTGACGTTGCCGCGCGAATCTTTGCTGCCGGCGTTTGGCGGTTTCGATCGCGGCTTCGATTTCTGATTTGAGCTGCAAATCCAGTTGGCCGAACCGCAGTTTTGTTCCGCTGTCGACCAACTCATAACCGAATTCGTCATCCCAGCTTTTCATCGCGCGTCGTGCCAGCCCGTAGGATTGAGCGCCATCAGGCCGGACGACCAGTAACGGATAAGGCTTCGAATCATCATCTGACAGACCGTGCTTCTGCCAGTACTCGCGCACCGTGAGCAAAGCTGAATCCAGCATATTCCCAATCGTCAGCGGCTGGGTGAAATCTGAGCGATTCAACTTTAAGCCGTAGGGCTGCAGCACGATCCCATCCCTTACACATTCAACGAAAATGGGTTGCCGAACGGTGCCGCCTGATCCTGTGAAAGGCACGATCGCATAATCGGGTTGCGTTTGAAATGACTGGTCTTCCCGCAACTGTTTCAGTGACTGCTGTGTCGCTTCGATTTGTGATTTCAGATGAACGATACGCTCATCAGCATCTGTTGGCGATTGATCTTGAGAAGCCTTGGTCGCATTGGCTTTCATCACGGCGTCCAAATTCGCAATCGCCTTGAGCAAATCTTCGGCTTGGCGATTGGTATCTTTGATCTGCTGTTCCAGATAGCTGCGATCACTCTTGGCGACTTGCAAACGCTGCGTCAGATCGCTTCGCACCGAAAGAATAGACTCCGATTCGAACTCGGTCAGCTCACGTCGTTCTTGAGCCGCCTTTAACTGTTGGGCTTGCTGCTGTTGCTGTTGAGCCACTTCCTCATGGCGTTGCTGGCTTTCGACATCCGCAGCGCGAACCGCCATCACCAACATGACAATCAGCACTCCCAACGTGCAGACCAGCACGGCCAGGAACGGGAACAGCGAAACGGCATATTGCTGGTTTCGTCTTTGTCGCGCAGATCGACTCATGCGGCTTTTTTACGTTGAACTTGGGGCTGGTCATCATTTTCTTTGACAAACGACAGTCGTTCCGCCTCGTCCTTGGCTGCCGAACGGACACGCCCACGCAATCGTTTGCTCTCTGGCATCAACAGCGGTGTGGCATCCTCTTGAGAATCGGGCTGTACATCATCGGGTTTGATGCCCAGCCGTTGCTTCAGTTCGCCGACGGAGATGGTCTGCTTCTTCTTTTTGACTTGCTCGGCCTGAACAGATGCTTGAGCAAGTTGGGCGATGGCCATCTCAGCCGCCGGTTTTTTGGCAGCGACAACTGGAGACGTCTGCACGCCGGCATTTTGCGTTTGCGCTCTAATTTCGGTCACTGCTTCGGACCGCAAGAACATGACGGGCTTCTTAGGGTCGCGCCGACGAACGGGTTTTGCACGCGCTGCAGAATCTTTCTTCGGCGCTGACTTCGGGGCGGTCACAGGTAGTGCCAACGGCAACTCCGTCTTGAAGTTTGAAATATGCTTCTCAAACGCCTGCTGGTTTTGAATGATCGCGTCGTTGGAGGTCTTCAGCGCTTTGGCCTGCTGATCGCTTTGCTGCTGAAACCTTTTGCTCTGAGCGGAAACCTCGTTGGCAATGCGGGCCAGCACATCATGCATTTTTGTTGTGGCTTGGATCGCTTCGTTTTGCTGCGCCATTGCGATGTTGAATGACGCCGAATCATCGACCGAATGCACCACGGTCTGAATTTTTTCTGTTTGAGCCAAGAGGCTTTCTTGGTGCTCTTTCATTAAACGGGCGTTGTTGGAGAGCAAAGTCTGCCACTGCTCCCACCGATGAGCGATCGAGAGATCGGCCTTTTCGATGGATTCCCCCAGATAATGAGCCAGATTGGAGACGTTTTCATCCAACGCAGCACTCAAATTCTCTCGAACGACATCGGAAGTCTGAGTCAGCGATGATGACCACGCCTTTTCGGCGGCTTGGATACTGTTACGCCATATTTCGGTTTGGTTTCTGACGACGTCGCGCGTTGCTTCTAAGACTTGAAGTCCTGTCGCGCCCAAACCGTTGCCGGCAGCGCTTGCCGAAAGGTCGAACTGACGAGCGACCTCGCGTCGTGTTTTCTGGTCGACCAATTCCAGCAATTGAACTTCAAAACGGTCGACCAAAAACTGACAGAACATCAACACCATCGACAGCGACAACGCCAATGCGGTCGTATCAAAGGCAACATACAAACTGCCTTGCAGTCCGCCCATCATTTGCTGAAAGTCATTTTCAGGTCCGACAGCGATGCCTCCAAGGGCTTGCGAAATTCCAAGCACCGTCCCTAAGAATCCCAACATGGGCGTGGCCCAGATCAAAATGCGCGAAAGCGAATAGCGTTGCTGTTGACGATCGATATCCATTTCGGCGAGGTACTTCATTTCGTCTTCGACGCCGCCGACAGAACCGGTGCGGTAGATGAAGTGAAGACTGTTGACCAAACGATTCCAGAGATAGTGGTTCTGAATTGATTTGGGTAGCGCGACCAGAGATTCACCGTGCTCAATGGCCATTTCGGCGTCGGACCTGCCGTAATCACCGGGCTCAGGTACAGGTTTGACATTACCCATCCCTGGCGTTTTTTCCGTCTCGGGTTCGGGCAGATCGTCCAGGTGGATCTGCTGTTCGGCACTGAACTGAGCGAACACATTCATGCCGATCATCGCCAGTGACGCCAACCCGATCAGAAACATGCCGACCGTCAGACGCGATACGGGGTGGCCATTGATGTAGCGCAGCACCGTTTCGTTGGTGATATGATTTTCGTTGATCAGGTATTGCAAACCGAAGTAGAGCGATAGTCCTACGCAGATCGGCGTGACCAGCGATGGCAAAACGGTGAACCATCCAGAAGTCTTGTTCACCTGTGATCCAGTTGTAGGTTGGTCGTTACTCATAAGTCGCGCTGTCGAAAGGTTGTTTTCGATAAGAATTTTTCGTCTGCAGGAATCGGTCGAGCCGTCCTTGGGGTCGCGCATCAAACGCGCATGCGTCGAAGGAACCCCGACTTCGTTCAGATCGGAATTCTTTGCCTGTTCAGGACAGCTTTTGTTGTCGTCAGATACCGGAAAAGCAGATATTTTTACCGGAGACAAAAAAACAACGTAATCGGCATAGATTAACTAACCCTGGTCCGTCTTTGGTCCGATACACCTTAAATAAATAAGTGTGGAGAAATCCCAGGGGGGAAAGCCCGGTTGATCAGTGCGCTGACAGCCGGGCTTATTTTTTGCCCGCCCGTAATCGGCAAAGGGTTGGCCTCGTGGCCTCGTCCGGTAGGAACCGGCCCTACGACGTGTTATCGTCTTTGTTTTTATGGCTTTGCTCAGCCGCTGCTCCGCCAGAGGAACCTTAATCCGCGAATCCCCATGCTTGCTTGGCTGAAGTTAATCAGATTGCCCAACCTGCCGACTGCCATCGCCAACGTGCTGGCTGCGTTTCTGCTGGTGAACCATTCGTGGGCTCAGTGGCCGCAGCTGCTGCTATTGATGATCAGTTCAGCGGCCCTATACAGTGCCGGCATGGTGCTCAACGATGTCTTCGACGTCGATCAAGACACCGATCAGCGTCCGCAACGTCCGATTCCCAGCGGGCAGATCTCACTGGCGACGGCCCGGACGACCGGATTGGCGATGTTGGTGCTGGGCGTGGTCGCGGCGATCGGCGCGGGCTTCGTCGCGGCGACGTTGGCGGACGTACTCAAATGTGCGGTCGTTTCGAGCCTGTTGGCACTGACGGTTTATCTCTATGACGGTCCGTTGAAGCCGACGGTGTTGGCTCCGTTTCTGATGGGTGCCTGCCGCAGCCTGAACATCATGCTCGGCGGCGCAACGGCGACGACGGTGCAAGTTGGATACTGTTTGGCTGGTTTTCCTGTCATCCTTTGGGCGTTTGCGTTTGCGATCGGGTTGTTCATCACCGGCGTGACGCTGCTGGCTCGCAACGAGGCCGCGGCCCAACAATCGCGCTTTTGGATCAGCACATCCTCCGTCTTAATCGTTGCTGGTTTAGTCGCGTTGGCGACCGCGCCGCAGTGGTACCAAGGCAATCTTGCCCTCGACGAAATGGTCCAGCGCGTTTATCCGTTCATGATCGCGATGATTTCGGTGACGATTGTCCGACGTCTGGTGCTTTGCGTTATCAACCCAAGCGGCCGGTCGGTAAAATTCGCTGTCATCGCGTCGTTGAGAAGCTTAATCGTGTTCGATGCGGCGGTCTGTTTTCTGGCTCGGCCCGACCAGATTGTTTTCGCGCTGGTCGTATTGGCGTTACTGGTGCCGGTGTTGGTTTTATCCCGATGGATGTATGCTACGTAGGTTGGAACCTAAGGAACTATCTCCATATCTCAACCCGAACGCGTTAGCGAGGGATTGCGAAACGAGACGAATTTATCCCTCGCTAATGCGTTCGGGTTAGGATTCCTGACCGTTGCCCAGCGACACACAACCTCTCCGATGAAACGAAACTCTCCGAGATGCTTCCAACTATGAAAAACCTGATCTTCCTAACCGTTCCGGGCCTTCGCCGCCAAGACCTTTCGGCGATGCCGAATTTACAATCGCTGTTTGGCCAATCGACCACGCCCAGCACGTTATGCCATTCGTTTCCGGCAGTCACGTGGCCATCGCAAGCAACCATGCTGACCGGAAAAACAGCGGACAAACACGGGGCCGTTGGTAACGGATTTTACTGGCGGGACAAACAAAAAGTCGAAATGTGGACGGCCTGGAACGAGGTCATTCACCAACCTCAGCTGTGGGACGAACTGAAAACGCACGGCGTCTCCACGGCCGCTTGGTTTCCGATGCTTAGTAAAGGTTCGAACGCCGATTTCGTCTGCATGCCAGCGCCCATCCATCAACCCGACGGCAGCGAAGGTCTTTGGTGCTATACCAAGCCGCAGGATTTTTACGGAACGCTACTGGAAAAATTCGAGCACTTCCCCCTGAAACACTTTTGGGGACCATTGGCGAATATTCAGTCGACGCAGTGGATTGCCGATTCGGCCGCCTTGGCCGCGGAAACGTTCAAGCCTCAGTTCTTTTATATCTACCTTCCGCACTTGGATTACGCGGCGCAGAAGTTCGGTCCCGACAGCGATCAGGCAACCCAAGCCGTTGCGGAACTGGACGGCGTCATTGGGACAATGGCCCAGAAAATGGCTGCGGCGTACGGAGACGTCCAATGGATGGTTGCCAGCGAATACGAAATCACAGCGGTCGATCATGTTAGCTACCCCAATCGTTTGCTACGCGCTGCCGGATTGTTGAAGGTTGAGGAAAAAGATGACGGCGAGCACTTAGATCTTTCGGCCAGTGGTGCTTGGGCCATGGTGGACCATCAGTTCTCGCATGTTTTCGTGCGCGACCGCGACCAAGAGACGATCCAAGCGGTTGTTGATTTGTTTAACGGTAGCCTCGGCATCGAGCGTGTGTTAACGGGGCCTGAGCGTGGCAGTTTGGATCATCCGCGTAGTGGCGATGTGATCCTCGCATCATCGGCCAACAGTTGGCAGGCGTACTACTGGTGGGAAGGTGACGACAAGGCTCCCCCGTTTGCGACGCAGGTCGACATTCACAAAAAACCGGGCTACGATCCGGTCGAACTGTTTTTCGATTTCGAAAAGATGCAGGTGCCGCTGGATGCGGAACTGATCAAAGGTTCCCACGGATACGATTGGAACGCCGACCAATCGCAAGGAATCTTACTGTCGACGGTCCCGGGCCTGGAAAAAAACATTGTCGACACCGATGTGTTTCATTTGGTGACAAATTATTTTGAGGTTGGCCTGGGAGGTTGAGGCTCCGCCCGAAACCTATGCATTTTAGAAACCGGCAGTTCTTGAATAATGAATTTTCCGAAGGTCTCGGGCGGAGCATCGTCCTCCCGGCATTCACGGTTCCTGTGATTCCAACCGGATTTAAGGCTCGACGACTTCGCCGCCTTTGGGGAAAAAGAAGTCATCGAGTTCGTAAAATCCGTTAGTCGTCATCTTGGATTGGCGGACGCTGAGATAACGCAGATTCTTCAATCGCAGCAGCGGATCGACCGACGCGTCGGTGACCGCGGTCTTGCCAAGGTGCAACCACGTGAGTTGCTCCATATCAGAGATCAATTTCACGCCTTCGTCGGTGACACCGGTGTTGTCCAAATTCAACGACTTCAAATTTGCCATCTTCACAATGTGCTCGGCCGCGTCGTCACCGGTCTTGGTACTCCACAAATTCAACGATTCCAAGCTTTGAATCTCGGCAAGCGCGGCGATGCCTTCGGTGGTCAGCCCCGGCGAATTCGTTTCGCTAAGGTCGATCTTCTTCAGCTTTTCTAGCACTGAGAGATGAGTGGCCCCTGCATCTGAAATTTTCGTATCACGCAGATTCAACGTTTGCAGTTCCGGCATTTGCCCTAGCGCCTTCATCGCGCCGTCGCCGACACTGGTTCGAAACAGATGAACTTCACGCAACGACTTCAACCCGGCCAGTTTTTCGATGCCTTGATCGGTGACGGCGGTATCATTAAGGCCCAGCACTTTCAGTTTTTTCATCTTGGCGACCGAATCCATGCCGGCATCGGTGATCTGGCGTCCCCAAAGTTTGAGGAAACTGAGCTTGGGCAAGCCCTCCAGGGCCGCCAACGCCGCATCGGAGATTTGGTCGTCGCTGAGGTCGAGTGCTTTGAGTGTTTTTAGGTTGCCTAACGACATGACGGCTTCGTTACTGATCCGCGTCTGGGCGCAACGGACTTGTTCCAGCGCTGGGAACTGAGAGATCACTTCCATCGCTTCGTCACTCACGCTGGCGCGGCCAAGACTGATGAAGGTCAAGCCGGGCAGTTTTTTAAGCTGCTGCATATCAGCCGCGGTGGGCGCCGATCGTTCGATATCCAAACGTTTGAGATTCTCAAAGTATGCCAGTTTCTCAAACGTCTCACTATCAGTCGCCGGTCCGTTGAGCGACAGATGCTCCAGCGTCGGCACCGAGGCCAACCTGGGCAACAGCGATTTGAAATCGGAGGTCTCGGAAAGGTCCACGCGTTTGATCGCGCCATCGTCAGTGCTCTCAACGTAGCCGCCAGCCGACTTGATCGATGACAAAAGGGCTTCAGAACCGATCGTCGCTGAAGCCCTTGTGATGTCTTGGGAAAAATCTTTGTCTTTGGGTACTTTCTGCTTCGCCGAACTGGCGTTGGGTGCCATTGCCAAATCACCGCTTGTCTGATTTTCATCGACGCCCGATACGCCTGATGCAGAATTCGGTGTTGATGATGAAACATCAGCTCCGCCTCGATCCGCTTCTTCCTTGGACTCAGGAGCTACCGGTGGAGTGGGTGGCGTTGGAGCAACAGGCGCTTCGCTCCCCTTCACAGCAGCTTTGATCTCAGCGAGTTCCTGCTCAAGTTTCTGCAGCCTATCATCCGACTCTTGAAGCTTTTTCTTCATAATCAGCGGTTCGTAGTCCGTTGTTTCACAGCCGCTGTTTAACGCTATCACCAAAAAGGAGAAACAGATCGCAGAGAATATAGAACGCTTCAATGACAGTTTTTTCATGGCTTAGTGGGAATCTCAGTGAGAATTTTTCCGGACAAATTGATCGAGTGATTCGACAAAAAATCTACCATCTATTTATAACCTGACCTGATACGCTTGAAAAGCATTTGAAGTCGCGACTCGCCGATTACTTCCATTAGTTGGGCTTCACAATGCTCTAAACCGCGTTGGAAACCGATGTGAGCCGTCCTCGTTCAACGGCAACGGCTCCTCAGCGGTGACCTCGGCAACATTGAGAGGCCGGAAGAGATGCGGGAACAGGTCGTCGTTGCGAGATTTCTCCCACTTGAGATCGTCTCCCATATCAGCGGTGGAAACCGAAAGCAGCAACAAGTTATCCTGTCGGGCAAAGTGCTTCGTCACCGTTTCGACGACTTGATCCGCAGAAGAAAAGTGAATGAAGCCGTCTTGGATGTCGATCGCCGCGCCGGTAAATTCGCCAGCCGATTGCGCGGCGGCCCAAACATCTTGGTCGATAACTTTGTAGATCGTCGTTTGCATTTTTGGATTCTGAAGTAGGAGAAACGCGTTTTGGTTAGCGCAAAAAATAATACCGGTCCGCCGATGCTCCGGCCGCTGTTTGATTGTACCGGTCGCGGTGCAAGCATAAACCTTGGGTTAATTTAGCCCACCCATCACGCAACCTACAACGGGTACACAACCAAGTGGCTACCGCGTCGCAAACCTCGAATTATCACTCAAATCCGCACCGCCGGACTTGCCCTTGCCTTGTTTCAAGCATTAATTTCGGTGGCTGAAGTAAGCTTTCACATGGGCAAAGCCTCTAACTGAGACACGGGAAATCATTCAAGACCTTGCATGGTTCCGCGTTGAACCGTGTTTTTGAGCTGTGATTTGTGCCGCAAAATCGCAGTAATTTGGAAGTAACAAGAATAACGTCACGCCGCTGCCGACCTTGACTACTCCGAAGCGGGCTAGTACTAAAGCTATTAAGGCGTTGCGATGTTTCGCAATTTTGAAGCGCCGATCGTGTAGCCAACCGTGTTGAGTCTGAGATTTTTCCAACCCGATCTAATCGCGGATTGCTCTGCCATTAAGAGAACCAAAGAGATGCTGAGAATCGAAATGAAGAGAACATTATTTAGCGCGTTCGTTCTGTGCGCGACGCTGTTGCTGGGTAGCCAAAATCCGCTGTCGGCTCAGACGCTGCGAGTCGGTTCTAAGGCTCCCGCGCTCGACATCGCGCACTGGATCAGCGACGGGGGAGGAGCTTATCCTCACGTCAGTGAATTCAAGCCCGGCAAAATCTACGTCGTTGAATTCTGGGCGACTTGGTGCGGGCCCTGCCTCAACGCCATGCCGCATCTTGCCGAACTTCAGGAGAAATACGCCAACAAGATTCAATTCATCAGCGTGACAGACGAACCGCTATCGGAGATCTCGACACTGCTCACTCAAACCTATCCCGGCTCCAACAAGACATTCGGCGAACTGACCAGCGTCTACAGCCTGACCGCTGATCCCGACGGTTCGACGCACCGGGACTACATGAAAGCATCTCAAGCCGAAGGCATCCCGACGGCTTATATCGTGGGTTCCACCGGCGAAATTGAACTGATCGGGCACCCGATGTCTTTGGACGCGCCTTTAAAGATGATGGCCGAAGGGACGTGGGATCGAGAATCCTATTTTGCCGCAATCAAGAAAAAAGAAATGTTGATGGCACAAATCGACAGGGCGGTCGATGCTGGAGACCTCGAACAAGCGTTTACGCTGGCAAAACAATTAGACGAAGTCATCCAGCCGGACGAATTTGTGCGAACCAAGTTCATCCAAACCCAATTGGCGATTCGCGTTGGCGACGCGTCGGCCATTGAGTTCTTCAAAGCCACCGCTGAAAAACTCAAGGGCGAAGACGGTGGCATTGCCGCAATGGTTTGGATGATTGTGGAGATGAAGTACGAGGGCGAACAACCGGCTCCGGCGTTGATGACCACAGCCGAGCAAATCCTGAGCGATCATATTGCTGAACTTCCCGCGCACAACGCCGACCGGCGGATGATGAAAGGCGCGGTGATGGATATTCTTTCGCATCTCTACTACGTTCAAGATCGTTTAGATGATGCGATCGCCAATCAGGTCAAGGCCGTCAGTTTTAACAACGACGCTGAACTGACCGATTTTCTCAAGAAGCTGAAGCAAGAAAAAGCGGCTCAGTAGGAGAAGGGTTCCGACGAAGCTTCGAACCACTTGGGCCTGCAATACCTCACGGATGCACTTTTGAAGTGGCGCTGATACAAGCCCGACGCGCCAGCGAGTGAATATTAGCGCTTTCCGATCCACTCGCTGGCGCGTCGGGCTTGAATTTACGCTACTCAGCCGCGCTGGTGGCTAATGCTTTGCTCACCTTTACGGCTCCAATTATCTCATTGCCCTCGAGCGCCGGCTTGGGCCAATCGGCACCACATTTCCGGCAGCGGCTTCGGTCAATCCGCCGCATCGCCTCGCAGTGATGGCAGGACTCGCGGACGATCTTTGGATAACAAGCAATCATCGCCAACGGTGCCCCCATTCCCAATAGCGCCGCCGCAATCAGCCATAAATTGCGACTCAGTGGTGGAATCTGGTAGACACGGGTCAACCAAAATGCGATGGCAACTGACAATGCAGAGTGCGTGATCAGCAACGCCACGAATCCGTTACCCAATAGTTCTCCTGTCCAAGGAGTAAACGGGGCTATGATCGCCGGTGGAGTAACGGCGGCATAATAGATCCAACCGCGCGGCGGCTGTCTTGGCGGGAACGTGAAGTCCAATTCTTCCTCGACGGTGCCGTCGGCTAATCTTATTTGATAGCGGCCCGCGGGGTCCTCAAAAGTTGGATTAGAGGCAAAAAGTGTTTTCCCGTCTTCGGTTTCCGATACAACGATCGGGCGGTGGGGGTCGGCTGTTAACGAAGGGCGACTGGGCGTTGAAGCAAACGACCATTTCCCCGATTCTTCCGCAGTCACTTCCGGAATTCGGATGGATTGCGAACGCGCTACGATTTCGGAATCACGCAGCTCAAATTCATCTTCAGGATTCAAGGGCTTAATCTCATGTCGGCTGATCTCATTCCCGCTGCGTACCCACAACCGGGCCGCTTGATCGGAGGCAGGTAGAACGAAAGCCAGTCCATCGTTTGGCCGCTGAATTATGCTACCAATGGAACGAGCCTTCCAATTGATTTGATACAGTCCGTTGGCATCGCCGAAGAGAGAATCGCCGATTCCAATGTTGTTTTGCAGAGACTTCCTGCTTGCGTAGTTGCCCGAACTCCACTGGCGGTGGACGGAATCAAAACTACCTTTTGCTTCCTGTATGGAATCGAAAAAGCCCTCGGGTGTCACCACGGCCTCTAGCCCTTCGCTCGAATAGACCAACAAGCGATTTCGATGCCTGTAAACATCCCAGTAGTGTTGGTAGCTCATCTCAAACTGGCACACGTATGCAAATGCTGTGGGCCAAAATCGCTCATAGGTTCTCTCGGGACTCGTAAGGCTCGCCGAACGGCGTTCCTGCCAATCGGATGGTTGCGGACCAAGATCTGAAAGCTTTAAATCTCCCGTCTCCGGAATCTTTGCGACCGCAACCTCTGGGTTCCAATAATCGTTGCCCAAATATTGCGTTTGAGCGAAATCCCACAGCTGACCGTCCGATGTCATGACGATTTGATGGTCGGTACTTGGATAGTGAGCGTTGGGCAGAATCGTTGCCAGAACGGTGACACCAAGTATCGTGATCCCGGTGACACAGGCCGCCAGGACGCCAAAATTATTAGCGCTGATTCGATGTCCCTCGGTACCAGCCGGTGGCAGGAACTGGCGGTGGCAGAACGCCTCGGCAGCCGCCATGATCGTCAACCACAAAGTCACGATCGTCGTCGTCGCAAATCCGCTCCAGAACAGCACAAGATAGCCGCTGGGCACGTACTGCTCCAGAAAGGCAATGTTCAGGAAGCAACCAATCGCTACCACCGCCACCGCAATGGCTTTGGTGCCCAGCCATTTCGCCGGCCGGCACATGGTCCAGATCGCTGCGGGATGAAACGAAAACGCAATCAGGCTCATCAACAGCGCAGGCACCACGTCCCACGCACTTTCGGGCTTCATCTCAGGGCCGATGGCTGCGCGGTAAATCATCAACGCCAGCAGAGGCGGAAAAACACAAATGCAGTACGCAACAAATCCCGCGATTAACTTCCCCAAGAAAACGTTGCTGACTCCCAAAGGACGGTGCAGCAAGTACCCCTTCGCCTCGGTTCGCAAATCGCCAACGGTTTGCAACAGCCCTAAGCCAAACGCAACCGCGGCAAAACCGATCGTAAAGAGCGAGGCGATCCCGGACTCTTCCTTGCCATACCAACACAACGCCGCGATCACGATCAAGCCCACTGAAATCCAAGGCAGCAAATCACGTAGCTCTTTTTTGAAAATCGTAATCATTGAATCGCTCCTGCTCGTTGAGTCCCAAGGAAAGATTGATCGCCACGTTTGCTGGTCAAGTACGAAAGTACGCAATCCGCAAATCCAAGCTCCGTCGGTTCGACCGCTGAATCAGTGATCGTTTGCAGCACGGCCCGCGTTTGTTCGTCTGCATCGGCGATCGCCAATTGGAACCGATCGCCGCGCTTCCGCGCTTCGATCAGCCCCGGAATCGAACTGATTTGGTCAACGTTCGCGGGTCTGATATCAACCGAAAAGCCAGACACGCGACTGATAAAGTCCTCCGTCGAAGTCTCCACTCGCAACCGACCCTCGACCAGCACCATCACACGGTCGGCGACACGTTCCACGTCGTCCAGTAGATGCGTGCTCAGCAGTACCGTTCGTTTCCCCTCGCCGGCGAACTCGATCAATGTTTCGTTCAGCGCCCGTCGGCTGACCGGATCCAGCCCAAGCGCCGGATCGTCCAGCACCAACAGTTCCGGATCCGGAGCCAGCACCAATCCCAGGGCAACGCCCGCCCGTTGGCCGCGACTGAGTTCTCCAATGCGTGTCGAAGGTCGAATCCCAAAATGGGCGACCACTTCGTCGAACAGCGTGTCGTCCCAGCGCGAGTATCCGCTGCGTTGAAATTTTGCACATTGATTCACACGCATATTCCGGTAGAGAAAATGACCTTCGACCAAATAGCCAATCCGCATCCGCGTTTCGGGCGTCAACCGTGCCGAATCTTCGCCCAAAACCGAGCAGTGGCCGCGCGTGGGACGCAGCAGTCCCATGATGATTCGAATCGTTGTCGTTTTGCCGGCCCCGTTGAGCCCCATCAAAGCGGTGACTTGCCCGGGGATGATCTTCATATCAAGATCCGAAACCACGCAGCGTTTGCCAAAGTACCTTGTCAGCCGGTCGGTTCTAATCACGGGTTCAAACATAAGATTCCCTTTTTCAAGGCGCCGCTAGAGCGCGTTCAATGGCAGAAAACTAAGACTTGGATTTGGTCATTCGATCGAGACGTTTGGCAACTTCATCACGGATTTGTTGGGGATCGAAGCCCAACGTGAGTGCTTCGGCAAGAAAGGGGTCCATCACCAGATCCAGCCGTCGTCGGCGTTCTTTGGCGGAGAAAATATTGCGTTGAGTGGCCACGAAATAGCCGCGTCCGCGCTGGCTCTCCAACACGCCGTCGCGCACCAATTCCGCGTAGGCTTTGGCGATCGTGTTCGGGTTAACCAACAATTCCTTGGCCAACGCCCGCACGCTGGGGACGGCATCGCCCACGGACAATTTCCCCGACGCGCAGGCTTGCCGCAGCTGATCAATGACCTGCCGATAGATCGGCACCGCCCCGCCGGTTGTAATGCGTAGTCGCAACATGGAAACCCCAACTGTATCACTTACACCAGTACAGTAACACAGCCGCATCGCCGATTCAAGATGAACATGTGTTTTTTCAAATGTTTTTGCGACTGTTAAAAAAATGGGGCTGCGGGACAATTGGCACCGCGGAACCGTTAACAGTCTTGCGGAAAGAGTATATATTTTACGGTGGTAGTTCAAACTGTTGAATATCTCCCGGTTCCGCAACGTGATTGCCGTCATCCCGTTTTCCCTTTCAACGCTCATTCCTGAGGATTCAACACTGTGCCCATCGAAGTCAAAAAAGTCGACTACCAAGATCCCGATCAATCGACAGCTGTCTTAATGTTGCTGAATCACTATTCGATGGATCCGATGGGCGCGAGCGCTCCGCTGCCGGACGACGTGCAAGAAAATTTGATCGCGCAGATGCAGCGGCGTACGTATTTCGGCAGTGCAATCGCCTACGTCGATACGGTACCGGCGGGGTTAGTGAATTACGCCGAAGGCCTATCGACGTTTGCCGCCAAACCGCTGATGAATGTTCACGACTTGGTCGTTCATCGCGATTATCGAGGCAAAGGCCTCTCGCAAGAGTTACTGGCTTTTGTCGAAAACGAGGCCCGCGCACTGGGCTGCTGCAAGGTAACGCTGGAGGTGCTAGGAGGAAACGAGATTGCTCAAAACGCTTATCGAAAATTCGGATTTGCCGCCTACCGGTTATCCGAGGACACCGGCGTCGCCGAGTTCTGGCAAAAGAAGCTTGAGTGATCAGCGTGACGATTTGAAAACAAAATTTGGACGTACACTAACCTTCACTCGTTAGCACTAATTTTCCAAACCAGCTCAGCCGAAGTGCCTCGCAGTCTACGACATTAGTGAAGATTAGTGCAAATTGGTGCCCGCATCCCACAAAAAGGGAATTTCAATCGTCGCTTCACTGATGCTCCGGTATTCCCAACAGATTCGGATCGTCGGTCTGGGGGCCGGTGATCTCGGGGATCGGGCGAAAGTCAAACCAGCGGTCCAGCAGAATCTTCTGATTGTCGTACGGCACGAAGACGCGTCCGTTGAGATTATACAGCGAACCCATCCACAACTGAGATTCGTTCGTGATCGCACCGGAGCCATCCACCGCGATCTCAAACTCGATTGCATAATGAGCTTTAGGTTTGGTCGTGTTCTGGACCAAGTAAAGTTTGCCTTTGATTTCTTTTTGGTCATTCAAACCGCCAATTCGATATCGGCTTCGCCATCTCTGACCGGACTCAATCGTCTCCATCGCAATGACGCTTCCAATTTCAGTACGATGATCGGCGTCTTCGGTGATCCGCACCTCATTGGTCAATCCGACGACCGCCATGACTTGATCGCTGAAGAGTTCGCCGGTGGTGTTGGGCGCGCGTCTAATCTCAAAATCAATAAACAGATCGCCCGAAGGTACGTCGCCCCATTCCAACGTCTCACCTTGGTCGTCGGTCAGCCACACCTCCAACTGCGCCGTCCTGTAAAATCCGCCGTTGAACAGTCGCGGATCGCGTTCGTCATTGCCGCGGTAGTAAACGCCACCCAATCGAGGCGGATGCATGGGGTGAGGTGCGTTCAAGGAGTGCAAATTTTCTGGCGGACCTGTGTAGGTGAACAGTTCCGCCTCTACCGTCGCGACTTTCTCCAGCGCGTCTTTATGTTTCGCGTCGTAGTGGATGTAAGTGGCGACGCACAAGAAAGCCAGCAGCAGAATCGCGACTGTCTTCAAACGGCTCAACCACAGCCCGCTTGATTGTGACCGGCGCAGGAGAAAAAACGTTCCGACCATCACCACGCAAAACGCCATGGCCAAGTAAACCAACCCGCGAAACCCCGGACGCTTCATCTGGCTCTCAAACCACACCAACCGATCGGCCATCGTCATTGCCGGGTCATCATCGGTGGAGCGATCCGCGACCGTCGCCACAGGCCCATCCCACGGCGCGCCGGCATCGACCCACTGGGTGAGGGTCGCGATTTCGGAATCCGACAGAGGCGGACCTTCTTTGGGCATCCGGTAACCGACTTTGGTGGATTTTATACGCCGAATCAGTTCACTGTCATCGGCAGAGGTTCCCAAGATCGGCCGTCCGGTGTGACCGCCGCTTTGGACGGCATCGCGACCGGAATCAAACCTCAGGTCGCCCTCCATACGGTCGGCCCCGTGACAGGTCATACAGTGCTGCGATAGAATCGGAAACACGTCCTTGGCGAAGGATAATTCATTCGCGCTGCCATCGACAGCGCCCCAGACCGGTAAAGCGCTGGCAAAACATCCCAGCACCGCCCAAATCGTGGCAATCAGAATCCGTGGCTCAAAACGGCATCGCTTAAAAAATCTCATTCCCCAATTTTAGCGACGCGCGTCGATTGCGGCAGCCACTTGTTGCGAAACGACGTCAAGTTTTTCGACGGGGACCTTGATCGTTTTGTCACGTCGATCGACGATGCTGACCGAAACCAAGTCGCCCGCGTCGTTTTTCTGAATAGATTTGACGACCCCCGAGGTTCGAAACCCGTTGGTGCTTTCCCACATCACAAAGAAATCATCGGCCGCCGCTAGTTCGGGAGTGATGGCCGATTCAAGCAACGCCTTGCCGCGTGGGACGATCAAACCGTCCTCAAATTCCCCCACCAGCTTACGATAGTTGGAAAGCAGTTTTGTGAAGTTCTTCTGCAGCTGTGCTTCGGACATTTCCTGATAAATGAACGCTTGTTGCAGCAATGAATCGCGCTGTTTGTCATTTTTGAATTGCTTCTTCAGTTGACCGAAGTCGCTTTTTCGCGGCAACCAGCGGATCAGATCGTTAATCGCAGCAGCCATTTTCAGCGCGGCGTCAGGCGCCGTTTTCTGGTCCTCCAGTTCAGCCTTGATCGCCTCCAGACGCGCGGCGACTTCCCCATCAACGCGCTGGGCCACGCGATCCGCTTCGATCGCAGCAGCGGCAAAACTATTCAACTGCCCCGGCATCCCAATTTTCTTCACCGACATCATCGTCTTGATCGCCGCTTTTAAATCGCCATCGTCCAACTGAGAACTGGCCGCTTCGGAGGCCGCGGAAAGGGCGGCGGTCTGAGGCTGCGACAGGATGCGCCCAGATTTAGCGATGCTCTCTTCGACCACGGTGTAGAGCTCTTCGGCCGAGATGCGTTTCCCGCTGCCGTAGAGTTTCTCACCGTCGGCGCGGACGATGAAAACGATCGGCACGCTGCCTTGTTCGTAGTCATAGTTTTTGCGAAATTCCGACCATTGGTCGCTGCTGGTGTGGATCTTAACCGGAACGAACCATTCCGAGTATTTCTGAAGCTGAGGGTCGGAGCCGAACCGCTTCATCATACTTTCACACGGCGGTCAGTTTTTAAGACCGGCCAGTAAGAACACCGATCGTCCACTGGCCTTGGCCAGCGCGAAGGCTTCTTCGGTGGTGGCAACTTGGGCTTGAGCGAAGCTGGTGAGGCAGCCAAGTAATAGTGCGATAACAGTTGTGATTTTTTTCATGGTAAGCAGTGGGGAAGTGAGTGTGAAAACCTGCAAATTTCTGCAACCCAAAGTCTACCATGCCGGCCTTCAAGATCCAAACAAAGTCCATGCCGTTGACGCTATCTCGTTGTCATTCGCCTATTTGCCCCCCTCCAAGTCACATGTCCGTAGGTTTAGCTTTTATGGCGCTCGTGCTTGCAGATGATCGGGCTGAGAGCCCAATCTACGGACTGGGCTACGCAGCGGAAGTTGTGGGTTGTTGCTGTGCGTCGCACAACGCCAAAGAATCCTCAAACGACATCAATCGTTTGCGGAAGTCAGCATTTTTGCGATACCACGCCGCGATCATCAGTTGCAGATTCATCTCCATCACATTTGCTGGGGGCGCATCGGTCTGAGACGCGATCTTCAAAAGTTTTTCCTTCGCCGCGGCGGCGCGTCCGGCCGTCCCTGGCTCGCGCGCCGAACCGACCAGCCTGCCGCCGCGCAGTACCAGCCAAATTCTCTGCCGAGCGAACCCGGAGACCGGTACGACGCCGTTGAGTTTTTTCTGCGCTTCCTCGAGCGCCGTTAAACGCAACACCAGCCACGACAGCTGCCGCCAACGATCTCGGGTCAGTGCGGCTTTCTCGTAGTGCTGCTGCGCACTGGCGTCGATCATTTGCTTTTGCAACCTCTCCAACACCGAGACATCTTTAAGCTCAAGAAAATCAATCACGTTGCGGACCAGCGTTTGGTATTGCTGTTTACTGCACAGCCCCGCACAAGGCCCCGGGCAACTGCCCAGCTCAAATCGAATGCACCCCGCCGATGCGACGTTGTCAAACAACTGCCGCTGGTTGTTGAAATGAAATTTTGTTCGGTCAGGGCAATCGCGTAAGCCAAAAATATGATTGAGCGCTTCGACCGCGGACTTCAATCGTCCTGTTCCGGCGATGGGCCCGATCGACCAATCGCTGCGGTCGGTGATCTGACGCGCGACGAACGCGCGCGGCGCGGCCCCGCCTCCAATGCAAATGAACGCCGGTTGACGGCGAGTGGGTTGGCCTTGTTTGTTGAAGTCCGGTCGCCAGCGGTAGATCAGTTCTTGCTCGCGAATCAGCGCGAGAAGCTCATGCGAAACGGGCTCCCACACAATCCGCCGGCTGTGTCGGACGATGCGCCCCATTTTGGGATCCGAAGGCGTTTTCGCAAAATACGAAAGCAATCGTTTACGCAGCGCTTTGGATTTACCCACGTAGCAAAGTTGGTCGTTTCGATCCAACCAACCATAGACACCCGGCGTCAGAGGACAATGGTCATGCAGCATCGCCCGCGCTGTCATGCGATCGGCGGGAATCTCCCAACCTGAGATCCCGTCTTGGGTGCTGCAACGGCGAGCGGCCTTAGTCAGCAACGACGGACCAAACCCCGCAAATTTGTCTGGCAGTCTCTGAATAAGTTGGGACATTCCGTTCTCCTTTTACCCGGTGTTGCTACCGAAGCTCACCTGGGCATCTCCTGACCGTTCCGCTCGCGTCGTAGCATACAACAATGGCTGGAAATGTGCGAACGCCGCGCGTTTATTTCCCAAGCGGCCTCAGAATCCCCAGCAATCAGACACCGGATCAGTTCAAAATCCTTTATTAAAAATCCCTTATCAATTCCACACTTTTGCGATCCTTCCCAAACACGAATTCAAAATAGCGTTAAAATCTCGACGCGGATTCTCACCTCATCAGACTCAACAGCTAGCTATCCCACTTATGCGTTCTCTCTCCAAGATCTTACTAATATCAACCACGTTTCTTCTCACGGTTTCACTGCTTACCATTTTTGCGGTGGCTCAGATTGTGCCCTCGGCGCGTCCCAACATCATCCTAATGAACCTGGACGATGCGGACACCGATTTACTGAGCGCCGAAACGATCGACGCACACTTTCCTGCGATCGCGGAACTCTTCAAGCAGTCGACCATTTTCACCAACGCACATTGCACGACGCCTTTTTGTGCTCCCAGCCGTGCGGCACTGTTCACGGGCAAATATGGATTCAACAACGGTTGTAAAACAGGCGACGAAACAGCCGTCACCAGTGTTGGATTTCAGGGAGGGTACCAACGATTTAAAAGTTTCCAACACGACCGCAACGAACTGGGGGTTTGGATGAAACACTCGGGCTACCGCACGATGCATGTTGGCAAGTTTCATCACAACGGATTTGACGACCTAGTCCCGGCAGGTTGGGACGATTTTTGCGCGAGTCTAGGAGCCAAGTACTACGGCGGTACTCGGTTTTCTAACATCGGTCGATCGCCGGCTCAACGATACCGCATCGGCGATCAGGAATACGTCACTACCGAAGACCTCAACGAAACGATGCGGGCTTTGGACAATCACGACCAACAGCGTCCTCAACAACCGTTCTTTTTGTACCTTGCCCCGATTGCTCCTCATTTCCCCAATGGTCCTGATCTATCGACGATGGCTGAGGCAAAGTATCGCGACTATGCACCCGATTTGCTTCAACCGACAAGCGATCCAGATTTCGACGAAGCGGACATGAGCGACAAACCGGATTTTCTCCGTCGGCCCGAATTGACCGCGGCCGAAAAAGCATCTCTGCAAGAAGCGTTCATTTATCGTTTGCGTTCGATGAAATCGGTCGACGACATGGTGGGTTTGCTGATCGAACGTCTCAAGCGGAAAGGGCAGTGGAGCAATACTTACTTTGTATTGACCAGCGACAACGGGTATACGTTGGGCCATCACCGCATGCAAAACAAAAAAGACCCTTACCAGCGCAGCAGTCGCGTCCCGCTGATCGTGTCATCGCCCAATTCGCGCGCCGCGCGAACGGGGGATCATTTGATTGCTCATCTGGACATTTGCCCAACCATCATGGAACTGGCCGGCAATAGAATCCCACGTGACGTGGAAGGAAAATCGTTTGCTGCTTTGATTGACCGACCTTATGCCCACAACTCGGCGACGTGGCAGCGTTCGATCATGATCGAAAATTGGACGGACAAATTCATGTGGGGGAAGCAACTCCCGATGTCCTATACGGCCGAACGTTTCTACGACAAAGTTCACATCGCGTGGTCCACGGGCGATCACGAGTACTATCACCTAAAATCCGATCCCTTTCAGCTAAACAATGTCTACGACCAATTGAGTCAGGCCCATAAAGATTTCTTGAATCGTTCGTTGTTGAATTTTCGCAGGAAAGAAGTTGCCCCTACGATCACAATGACTTCGCCGATCGACGGTGCCCCGATAGGAAATGTCATTCCGTTTTCGGGATACATGGAGGACAACTCGGTTCCGGTGATGGCCCGACTGGTTGTGCAAAGCTATACGACGCAACGCTATTTCAATGGGCGCGCCTGGCAGGATGACTTTGTTTCGATCTCAGTGCCGCCTTCCTCCACAACGGCCAACATCAATTCATGGCAACGTGAACTCGACATTTTCTCAGAAACAAAAAACGACTTCGACGTAATTTTCAGCAGGGCCATCCCGCTGGACGATTCTGGGCGCACGGGGCCAATGAAATCTTCCTTCAATACGCTTGAGGACAATTCGATTTTCGCGGAACTTAATCCGCTGATTGATGGAAAGACGTTCACCGGTGCCAAGCAAAGAATGGTGGGCTACCATGGACGGTATCCAAACCAGATTGTCACGTTCTTCATCTTCGATAGGATCACCGGCAGATTCTTTAACGGGCAATCGATGCAGGATGGTTTTATATCGTTAACCGCGGACAGCCTGCCCAACCGACGCTGGTCAAAACAGGTCAGCTTGCCGCCGGGTAAGTACCGTTGCTACGCGCAGGCTTACTTTCGTCATCTTTACCAATCCCAATCATCAACCGCCGATTTTGAGGTTCAGTGAACTTTAGGGGCTCACCTAGTTCATGGGGAGACCGCGCGAAGTGTTCTGATTGGGGAGGCCTTTGTTGGCCCAGAGCATGAATCTTGGCCGGGAACGAGTCTCCGTCCTACGCCGATGCTGGCAAATCCCTTGCTTAATCAACCGGGCGGAGAGGCTTGGGGAATCACGTCTGCTATCATATTTTGGGCGTGAGAAGCCACTTTGGGCGTTCGTTGTTGCCCAAGCGTCATTACCGGTCGAGCGACCTGAGGGGTTATTCGGGGATTGAGGGCAGCAGAAAAAAATGTGTCAAAAGGCTAAACGATGGTACAGAAACCCGACGATAAGAGATGTAATTCCACGCCGGGAGAGTGAGACACGGATAGTCTCACATCAGGATAAAGTCATGGCATGACGATGGAGCGACATGCTGTGACTTTTTCTATGCGCACAACGCCTCGCCCAGCATTCTTCGACGCCTGCTGCGTCACTGGAACTTGAGTACGCAAAAAATTTTGCTTCCCCGATTCGAATCGGTTAAATTCTCTGGCTGATTCGCGCGCGAGCGCGACGCCCTGTTCTCTCAGGCGTCCTTCATGTCAGCTGGAAATGAACCCCAACAAAACACATCCGTGCAGCATCCGGCACTTTGGATCGCGGGCGCAGTCTGTGGTGGTATCGCAGCCGACCGATGGTTAGATCTTCCGATCGTTTGCTACATCACGATCGCCGTTATCTGTGCAGCGGCCATCACAAGCTATCTCTTTCGCGCGGCGGAGCAACGACCCAAGACGCGGCAATTAATTGCGACGTTGATGTTGTTTGCTTCTCTTGCGGCGTGCTGGCACTATGCCTATTGGAATTTTTATCCAGACAACGAAATCAGTCGTTGGGCAACCGAAGACGCTCGCGCGGTCTGTATTTCGGCGACGTTATTGTCGGAACCTAAACGCGTCGCTGTTGCGATGGCCGACGACCATCTTAATCGTCCGCGCAATCGTTCGGATCAATATCGAGTTTTGATTCGATGTCAGGGAATTCGTGATGGCGATCAGTGGCTGCCAACCGCAGGACGCGTGCAGCTGACGGTTGCCGCGGAGGAGTTAGACCTTCATGCCGGCGATCAAGTGACCCTTTGCGGACGGTTAAGAAAGATCGGGGGGCCAACCAATCCAGGCGCGTTTGACTTTCGCAATCATTATCGCAGGCATCGTATTCGAACATCACTATATTGTGCGCACGCGGAATCCATCGAGGTTGTCAAACGCTCACTAAGTGGATCGTGGCTGGCGTCTCTGCGTTCTCGACTCAATCGCTTGGCATGGCATCATCTCGCGCCGCCGCAGGCGAGCCTTGCTTCGGCGATACTTTTGGGCAACCGCGAGCAGCTCGAACCCGCCCGGCGAGAAATCTTCTTACAAACCGGCACCAGTCATTTACTGGCCATCTCGGGACTACACGTTGGAATTTTGGCTTGCTGTTTCTTCGCGCTTTTTCGCTGCGGTTGGCTCAGCCGCAACGTCTGTTTGCTGTTAACGATTGGCTTTGTGGTGTTTTATGCTTGGTTGGTCGAATTCCGTCCGCCGGTGGTGCGGGCTTCGATTTTGATCGTCCTGTTTTGTTCGGCGCGTATGCTTGGCCGATCCGGGCTCTCCTACAACGTCCTGGCACTGGCCGCATTGCTGGTCTTGATCATCAACCCCACCGACCTGTTTTCACTGGGGACTCAATTATCTTTTTTAGCGGTCATAGCAATTCAGTTTGGGAACCGATGGATCTTCCACCGCTGCAGCGATCCCTTGGAACAGCTGATCCAGTCGACCCGATCGTGGCCGGTGCGCGCCTGTTACGCCGCCGGCGAGAATCTTCGAGCCGCTTTTGTGGTCAGCGGATTGATTTGGCTGATCTCGATTCCATTAGTTGCGATTAGTTTTCATGTCTTGGCACCGGTGGGGCTGGTGGTGAACCCACTGGTGCTGCTTCCGATCGCGATATCTTTGTACGCGGGAATCACGATTTTTGCATTGGGCGACGTCGCCGGATGGGCCGCGCATATTGCAGCGATCGTCTGCACGTTTGGTCTGGGCATGATCGAATCCTTTGTTGGTTGGGCCAGCCAGATACCCCACAGCCATTTTTGGACCGCCGGCCCGCCGCTGATTTCGGTGGTCGTATTTTATTTGGGCTGGTTGTTCTTTGGCTTGTTCCCGCCGACGCGCGTTTCTGTGCGTCGACTTTTGGGGTTGAGCGTAGCGTGGTTGGTTTTAGGCTGGTGGGGGCCGAGGATCGCCACTGATTTCTATCGCAGTCAAATCCAAAAATCGCTCACGACGACCTTCATCGACGTTGGCCACGGCACCTCCGTTTTGATTGAATTACCGGGCGGAAAGAATCTGCTTTATGATTGCGGTTCGACCGTCTCTTCAAAATTCGCCGCCGGACGCGTTTCGGATGTTCTCTGGCACAAAGGCGTCGGCACCATCGACGCGGTCATCGTATCGCATGCCGACATCGATCACTTCAATGGCATTCCCGAACTGTCACGACGGTTCTCAATTGGCACCGTCTATCTTTCGCCGATGATGAATCAGCATGCGTCGCCGTCGGTGGCTGAGTTGAAGCGCACACTTCACGATGCCAAGATCGACATTGAAGAAACGTGGGCGGGGAACCAAATAGAAATGGATCCCAACGTGAACATCGAAGTCTTGGCCCCTTCGGTCAAATGTGTGTACGGCAACGACAACTCGGCCAGTATCGTTGTTGGCATTACCTATCAAGGGCAGCGGATATTGTTGCCGGGAGATTTAGAGAAGGAAGGTTTAGAAGCGCTTCTGGAAACGAGCGCGAGGCATTTCGATCTGGTCATGGCCGCCCATCATGGCAGCGTTCACAGTGATCCGCATCGTTTTTGTGATTGGGCCACACCACGTTATTTGGCCGTCAGCTGCGGTCGTGGTAAGTCTTCGCCGGCGATCGACGAAGCCGCCAAGCGGTTTAGTTGCAGCCTGTTGCGGACCGACACCGGTGGGGCACTTACCTTTGAGATCCGGCGCGATGGATCGATGATGTTCACATCTTTTTTGGACGCGGCAGAGCGTTGAGTCGACTTGGCCTACGCGCCTCAGTCTGTTGATTTAGTCGCGGCAGGGGCGTGGCATAGGCTTCTAGCCTGTGAGGCTCACCTAATCTGTATCGCTTAGTCTTCTTTGAAGACAAAAATCACAGGCTGGAAGCCTATGCCACACTAAATCAACAGGCCGGCCTGTGACAGATTCGTCGCAAAGTCCTCTGGCAACGAACCGGTCGGCTTGCGGGGCTCGGCTACTACCGCGTTTAAGCGGCTTAGGTGCTAAAACCGGCGATTTCCCTGAATACCGGGAAAAGTGGGCCTTACTCGAAGAATAACGCTTAATCCACTTGCCTTAAAGGCTTCGCCTGCCAATAATGAAACCGGTTTCTTGGCTTTCTGCGGACAGCATCTTTTCTGTTCTCTGGCAGAGGGCTGGACACCAAACAGGCCACCTTCGGTCAGGCACTTCGATCGGTTTGAATCCACTTGGAATCGCGATCCAATTTCCGACATCATTCGGCCTTCCCAAGATTTTTTAACCCTCAATTCAGTATCCATCCGGAGTACAAAATGAAATTAGGCAATTTGGTGAAAAGCTTCACTGTTGTCACTGCAACCCTGTGTGCATCGCTTGCAAACGCTCAAAACGTAGAACTCGCCACTAACCTTAGCTTCGAGGATCCAATTGGTGTTGAGGGCGACATTGCCTCGGATCAGTGGAATCCCTTCTTCGCGGCCGGAGCTGCTGGTGCTGGCACCGGGACCACCGCTCCTCTGGATGGAGCAGTTCATGCCGAGATGCGGATCGCTGGAGACGCGGATTCGTTTGCTGGCCTTCAGTACCAGATCGACGCGATCACTGAGGGAGAGTCTTACACTTTTTCTTTTAGCGCTCGCAGTGAAGGACCGACCTTAGGTGGAGTTGAGGGAGAGTTCCGTTTTGAGTTCCTTGACGCCAACGGCGATATCATTGGGGATCAATTTGCACTTAACCAACCCGTTAGCCCGGCTGATACGTATGAGGTTTTCACGCAAACCCGTGTGGCTCCAATTGGTACGGCCAGCCTACGAGCCGTGGTCGCAGTCCAGTCGTTCGGTGTTGGCGTTGATGGTTCCGACTCGGACACCGGAGCTCTTTTTGTTGACAGCGCCTCAATCCAAGGACCACCTATTGGTACTCCTCCTACCCCACCTGAGCCTCCTACGCCCGGACCTGTGATGGAACTGGTGTCCAACCCTTCGTTCGAGGATCCAATTGGTGCTTCGGGAGAGACAACTCCTGGTCAGTGGAACCCGTTTGATAACGGCGGTAACACCTCTGGCACCACTGGGACGACAGCCCCTTTGACAGGATCAAGTCACGGTGTGGCATCGATTCTTGGAGACGAAAATTCATTCGCTGGTTTTGTCCAGCAGGTCGACAACATCGTCCCCGGAGAGGACTACACCTTCTCGTTTAATGCTCGCAGCGAGGGCGCTAACTTAGCAGGCATCGATGCTGAGTTCCGAATTGAATTTCTAGACATAAACGGAACGTTTCTTGGAGGTCAGTTCACCAATAATGTCGACTTTGATCCAACTGATACTTACGGTTTAGTCACTCAAACTCGCACCGCTCCGGCCACCACGGTCAGCCTGCGAGCGGTGATCGCGGTTCAGTCGTTTGGTGCTGGCGATGATGGCAGCAACTCTAACACGGGAGCTCTCTTCATTGACGACACCTCAATCGTAGGATCGCTTGTGGCATCGGATGTGCTCAAGGGAGATGTCGACCTCAACGGCGTCGTTAACTTCCTTGATATCAATCCATTCATTGCGGTATTGTCAACTAATGGTTCTCAAGCCGAAGCCGATGCAAATTGCGACGGCGTTGTCAACTTCCTTGACATCCAGGCGTTTATTAACATTTTGTCATCGCAGTAAACGGGAAGCAGTTACCGCTGTGACCGAAGTCGCTGTAGACGACGTCAGATCAAATTGGCCTCGCTTGGAACATTTTCAGGCGAGGCCTTTTTCAATGCCTGAATCAGTGAGTTCCGGCAACGCACTAGCGTCTTGTAAAAAACGATTACTATACTTAGTTCTCCCAATGGTGTGGGGACGAAGCATAATCTCAAATATGCCTTGGGCGTGACGAGGCGTTGGGGTTGGTCACGCCTCTTGCAATTCTCAATCGCGTTTCCGTTTGCGCTATCCGCGATCGTTTGCGTTTCCGATTGAGTTCATACAACCACGTTGAGTACGAAACTATGGCCAAGTATTTCTGCAACAAATATTTCGTGATCGCTGGTCTGACATGGATCATCGTTGCCTTCACCAGTTTCAATCTCTTGTCCTCGCATGCGAGTGCCCAAAGCCAAGGAAAAAACCAGACAGGCGAAAACAAGCTCAACGATCAAACGGTACAGAGGCTTGTCAGTTCCGAGGAACTATTGTTAGAACTAACGCCTCGATTGCGGGAGCTATCACGAAGCGCGATGAACCTCAGGCTGCCCGACGCAGGGGCGGCCGATCGCTTATTTGCCGAAGAAGTCGAGATCTCGGGAGAGTGGTCAACTAACGGACTTTCGCCGGCTGCAAGTGACGGTGCCACTGCTGTTGCCAGGAAGAGCCTAAGTTTCTGGCCCGGTTTATTCGAGGCGACGGAGTATTTCGAACATGCAAAATTCTATTTCATCAAAGGACAAATACACGAATCCGATCCAAACCAATTCAGTTCCGTTTTAGGTTTTGAGGGATTGGCCCATTACAAAAACGGCGTTAAAGCAAGCCTGCACGCGACGCTAGAGGTTAACTGGATGCTTGCCAAATCCACCGTCAAAGGCACCGCCAATGACGATTGGCGAATCAACTCATGGAAACTTGTCGAAGTCGACACGACCGAAACATCCCAGATGCTGTTTCGAAACGTGCTTCCAGAAGTCCTTGATGACAAGGCCCTGTTAAATCGCGCGACGAATTCTCTCCACTCAATGTTAACCTCCAAACTAATGTCCGGCGGGGAATATTTCTTCCCGCCGGGCGAGGTCTATCCGTTCTTTTTTCCTGACGTCACGTTGGAACATCCCGGCATCGCCGTCGTCGATATTGACGACGATGGTTTCGACGATTTGTATGTCACGATGCAGCATCAACCCAACCTTTTATTCCGCAACAAGGGAAACGGTTCCTTTGAGGAAGTCGCGGCGCAGCATGGGTTGAATATCTCTCCAGATTCAACCAGCGCCATTTTCGCCGACTTTGATAACGATGGAGATCCCGATTTGTTTCTAGGGAGAGCTCGCCGGAACTCGTTGTATTTTGTCAACGAAGGCGGCAAATTTGTGCACAAAACACGTGACCTAGTTGACCACCCTCTGCCGGCGCTGGTGTCTTCGATTTCGGCGGTGGACTACAACAACGATGGCCTGTTGGACGTCTACCTGAGCACCTACAGCCCGATCGAAGAATCCAACCGCTTCCAAGTCAACAATAAACCGAAGTGGGTCGATCTGTTTTTGAGTCCACAGCAAGCCAAAGAGGTCGCCAAACGCAACCAACGATCGCATCAATTCATCGACCGTGCCGGTCCGCCGAACCTTTTGTTGCAAAACCTTGGCGACGGCGCATTCAAGATCGCCAAAGAAAACTCCCAGCTGGAATTGTGGCGAATGTCGTTTCAGGCCTCATGGAATGATTTCGATGGCGATGGCGACCAGGATGTCTACGTTTCCAACGACTATGCCCCAGACAATTTTTTTCGCAACGATGGCGATCAGGGATTCAAAGATATCACGCGCGAATCGGGTTTGACGGGGATGGGTTTTGGCATGGGCGTCTCATGGGGCGACTACGATAACGATGGCCAAATTGATGTTTACGTTTCCAACATGTTCAGCAAAGCCGGGCAGCGGATTACGGACCAAGTCGCCGGAATAGATCCGCGGCTGCGCGAGATGGCACAAGGGAACTTTCTCTATCGCCTGGACGATGGCAAATTCACTCTGGTTTCGGGGTTGGAAAAACCGGCCCTTCAAGTCGCCAAATCAGGTTGGTCATGGGGCGGGCAGTTTCTTGATTTTGACAACGACGGTTTTCAAGACATCTACGCTACCAGCGGCTATTACACGGCCCCATCGGACATCGCGGTTGATATGGATTTGTGAAGTAACTATTGGCGCACGGTCGTGCAGTCAGATAAACAATTGGACCCGTCGTTTGTATCGAACAAGTCGTGGGACACCGCCTATACCGCCGACGGTAAGTCGCAGGACGTAAAACGGTTCAGACTCCCCAGTTTAGAAAGAGGCAAGATTTCATTTAGTGGTAAGGAACGAAACCACCTGTTTCAAAACGCCCAAGGGCGCAAGTTCCACGACGTTTCTGGGATCTCGGGGCTCGATACACCCCAAGACGGTCGCACGTTTGCGGTATGGGACTATGACCGAGACGGCTGGCAGGACATCGCGTTACTAAACATTAACACGCCGGTGTTGAGCCTATTTCGTAATCAGCAAAGCTCCTTGGGTAACTCCCGAAACATGATTGCGGTAAAATTAGTCGGCGGTAACCGTAAGGCCACACCATCGACGCAGTTCAGCGCCCGCGACGGTTTTGGCGCACGGGTGTCGATCAAACTTCCCGAACGAACGCTAACTCGGCAACATCGCTGCGGCGAAGGCCTGGCGGCACAGAACTCGCGTTATCTATTGTTCGGTATTGGCGACAATGATTCTGCCCAAACGATCCAAGTGCGATGGCCTTCGGGGAATGTCCAACGGATCGAAAGTGTGGCCGCCGGTCAATTGGTGACCGTCTTCGAAGCCGCCACCGAGTCTTCCGATGGCTCAGGTTTCGAAGTGAGTCGGTACTTGGTCGACGCCCAACCGGTCGCCAAGGCCGTTTCACCACGTGGGAGTGAAGCCACCGGTTCAGCAAACGGTCCGAAGTCAGAGTTGACACTGTTCACATCGCTGGCGACTTGGTGCCCCAACTGCCGCAAACAGATCCCGCAACTGAAGCTATTGCGAGGAGAATTCACCGAAGCTCAATTGGGAATCTTTGGTGCGGCAGTCGACAAAGAAGATTCCAAAGAGGAATTGCAGCAATACATGCTCAAAAACAAACCGCCTTACACGCTGGCGACGCCTTGGCGCGATGCAGAGAGAAAAAACTTCAATCGCTTGGTCAATAAAGAATTACGCTCAGACGTGCTTCCGGCAACCGTGGTCTTCGACAAACGCGGAAAGATAATATCCGTCGTCCCCGGTGTGCCGACCATCTCCGATATTCGACGAATGCTGAAACAGTAAAGGACCGCAGGGGCTGTGTCGTAAGAGGGCTATGTTACGAGGGCTATGTTGAAGCTTCCGTTGGTGAAGATCCTCGAAAGAAGGCAGCTCCGAATCATCGAAACTGCCTTATCTCATCCCGCCGGCTGTACTGCATGATCCTTCTCAAGATCAAGTGTATCGTTTTGCCTGAATTGCTTTGATGAACTGTTTTAGTCTTCCTGCAGTCCACGTGGGTCAAATTCGCAATCTTCAAACCACATGGTGCTGGGCGAAACGCCTTCTTCCCAAAACGGGGTAGACGCGTCCCATTCGCCGCCATAGAGGCTGGCGGTATCGGGTCGAAGCGAGGCCCGCATTTCCTCGATGGAGTCCAAGACTTGCTGGTAGCTGAAGTGGTTGTTGTCGTTCATGTGCTTACTCCGATGATTCGAAAAGGGCTTTTCGCGTTGGGTGGGTGTATCTTGTCTCCACCTGAAACGTAGGTCGCTAATTCCAGCGCAGCGTAAACAATTCAAAAATCTCGTGGGATTGTTTCCTCGGATGCGCCATTACAACCGTCACAATCGCTACCCAATTGAAATCGTTTCGCTACAATAGCGCTCCGTCCGCGTGTCGCCATGACGATACTTGGCCGCGGTTTTTCAAATATCCAATCTCAATTTCGAAACTCCATGTCCAACTTAGCCCAAAAAGTAGCGCTGCTGGCACGGCTACATCTTCCAGACGACCAAGCTGACGCCACCCAAGCCGATTTAGAAAAGGTGCTTGGCTACGTTCAGCAACTGGAATCTGTGGAACTGCCCGAAGACACCGAACCGTTTTTTGGGGCGATTGAATCGGTCAATGCGATCCGCACCGACGTGGTACGGCCCAGCACCGATCGGGAAACGATTTTGGACAACGCGCCCGATTCCGATGGCGAGTTTTACAAGGTCCCACCCGTCTTTTAAACACGAAACATACCGAATTGTCTTTGGCGTCTTGCGCGGCGACGAAGACCGGTAAACCAAAACTAGCACTCAACGTATCAACTGCCGCTCAATCCAGTCATGCAAATTGAAAACCTTTCCGCCGTCGAAATCGTTGCCAAAGTCACCTCGGGCGAACTTAGCGCCACCGATTGCACGCAACATTTCTTGGACCAGATAAGTAAGCTCAACGATGACAACGGCGGCTTCTTGTCAACGACTGAGCAATTGGCGATACAGACGGCCGAAGCCATCGACGCCGACCGCGCCGCGGGGAAGAAGCTTGGCCCATTGGCCGGTTTGCCGGTCGCGGTCAAAGACGGCATCTGCACCCAAGGACAGACCACTACCGCCGGCAGCAAGATGCTGTCCAAGTTCGTGCCTTCCTACGATGCAACCATCGTTCAGCGTTTGAAAGCCGACGGTGCAATCGTTATTGGCAAAACGAACATGGATGAATTCGCGATGGGTAGCTCCACCGAAAATTCAGCCTACTTTCCTGCGAAGAATCCTTGGAATCACGAACACGTTCCCGGAGGATCCAGTGGCGGTTCGGCAACGGCGGTCGCGGCACAGATGGCGCCCGTTTCGATCGGGTCTGATACCGGTGGTTCGATTCGCCAACCGGCATCGTTCTGCGGCATCACGGGGCTCAAGCCAACTTACGGTCGCGTTAGCCGGTTTGGGCTGATCGCGTTTGCCAGTTCGTTGGATCAAATCGGACCGATGACTCATTCCGCTGAAGACGCGGCCTTGGTGATGCAGTCCATTTCTGGTCACGACAAACACGATTCAACATCGGCCGTGGATGAGGTTCCTGATTTTTCGGCAAAGCTGAACCAACCGCTTGATGGTCTGAAGATCGGAATCTGTTTGGATCATTTTGGTGATGGTTTGAGCGATTCGGTCCGCAACAGCGTCAACGATTCAATCGAGGTTTTAAAGTCATTGGGCGCCACCTGTCAGGACATTGAATTGCCCTATACAAAATATGCGATCGCCTCCTACTACGTGATCGCTCCCTGCGAAGCGTCCAGCAATCTGTCGCGCTTTGACGGTGTGCGATACACCAATCGCGCGGCGGCGGATAATCTGACGGACATGTACACGCACACGCGCGGCGAGCATTTTGGAAATGAAGTGAAGAACCGAATCTTGTTGGGCACCTACGCTTTGAGTTCTGGATACTATGACGCGTACTACTTAAAAGCGTCCAAGGTTCGCCGCATGATCAAGAACGATTACGACAAAGCGTTTGAGTCGGTCGACTTAATCCTCGGCCCCACGGTCCCGTCAACGGCTTTCAAATTCGGCGAACACGCGTCCGACCCGATCGCGATGTACTTGGCGGACATCTACACCGTGTCCGCGAATCTTGCAGGCGTTCCTGCGATTTCGATTCCCTGCGGATTCGATGACGGCGGACTGCCGATCGGCATGCAACTGCAGGCCAAACGCTTTGATGAATCGACGCTTTTACAAGCCGCTCATCAGTACCAAACGCAAACTGATTTTCATCAGCAGCGGCCCAGTTGAAGTGTTCACCTAAAGGCGAACGCGATGATGTGTGAGACGCCCTTGCAAAAAACAAAAGCCTGCTGAACGACTTGGTTCAACAGGCTTTTTTCGTTTTATGAAGCGACCAGATGCCGACAAAATTGGTTGGCAACCAGCACTTGATGATCTATACACTCAGCTCTTAGTTACGCTTGCGACGCACCAACCAAAGTGTTGAAGCCAACGCGATCACGGCAGTTGAACTTGGCTCAGGAATCGCAGAGGGCCCGCGGAAACCGATGGCGAAGTTGTTGACTAACTCTTGGCTGTTGTTTGAGAAAACGGTGTAGCCGGTGATCGGTTGATCCGAAACCCAGCGGAACGCAGAGCTGTTGGATTCGATGTCCCCAGTGTCATCACCGATGTAGGTGACGTCGTAGACATTACCATTAATCGAATCGTCGTAGTCAGCATCCAGAGTTGAAACGAATGTCCAGTCTTGTCCTGCGATCGCTGTGAATCCGTCCGATACGCCGGTGCCCGTTTGTGCGCTTTGAGAACCAAGGACGCCGCCATGCTGGATAAAACCTTCCAATGGAACAGAGCTGTTGATCTGGAAATTTGTGGATTGTGATTGAGCTACGGTCCATAGATCATTCGCAGCCGCCACGTTTCCGTTGGAGACCAGCAACTGAACCGCTGATGCCGATTCGCCAAACTGAGTCCCTATATTGAAGGTTTGGTTAATCCCCGTGTCGCCTTGGCTTAAGCCCAAACTTGAGGGAGAGATGGTTTCGAAAACCTGTCCGAAAGACACGCTGCAGGACAAAACCATCGCAGCAAAAATCGTGAGGTGAGTATTTTTGATCATGTCTGTTTCGCAATTCAAAGATGTGGGAGTTGCTGGAAAAAAGATCACTTGCTTAGGCCACCGAAACCAGCATCACGCTTGGATTCAGAAGAAACGATGCGGCGTTACACCCGCTCATTTCCGCATGTTTAAACGGCATAAGAGTATCTTGCCCGATCTCCGGCACAGGTGGACTGCTCCGGTAGATCCGCAGTAATTAGCAGATCGGCAAAACCGGGGCAACGACATTCCTCAAAATCTGAAGCATCGTTAGATATCACAGGAAATCTAAGCCAGCAACGGAAATAGCATGCCAGCACTGCTATCACTTATCTGGGAGATTTGGGGGCTGTCATAACTAACAATCAGTCGAACTGATCGAAACCCAGAGCTCGCTTTTACCGCGCCCATCGAACGCGAACTTAAAAAACAAACCATGACCAAGCAATAGAACGAACCAACGGACAAGAGGAGGACGGTGGCCGAAATTGTCAAAAGCCGGACGACTTCCGCTACCGCCGGAGCGCACCGATCACTTGGCGGATTCCGAATTCGAAGGAGTACTTTGCCCGGACTTATTCACTAGTTCTTAGCAATTTTCGATTGCAGATTTTGACGTTTTCACAAGGCGGACCTGAATGCCTTGTTCGATCGCGCGAATTGATCCCGTCGTGAATTTCTTTTGGAGCGAACCATAGCGTTGGCTATCAGCACGGATTCGAGGGCAGACCTAACTTTAGAAGTGCCGCTGTTTAGCCTTCAATTTGCTCTGGAAATTCTGGGAATATTTCGGGCCCGGGAAACAATCGCACGACGATGTCCCCTCTGCCAGAACTTAAAATCTATTCCAGATACTTCTACGACAAATTTTCAATTTGCCGCATTATTGCTCGCATTTGAATCACACACCGATTAGATTGGCTCTCAATCGAATCGCCTATGGTTCGACTCTGTTCTAGCCCGTGGATGAACACCAACCTCAAATGAGCAACATGACTAGTTCTTTGGCAAACCGAGCCTTCACATTTGTCTTCTTCTTTTTTGCACTCAGTCCTTTCGCCAATTCACAAACGCCTCATTGGAGCGCCGTTGCTGAGCACGTTTCCAAGGACTTGGGATTTTTTCAGCAGCTTTTTGCCAGCGCCAACACGGAGGGATTGGGTCTAACCATACTTGGTGATTCGCAAGAAACAACTTTCGGTGGTGCTGGACGCGACTATATCTCGGCCTTGAACCACGAGTTCTTTCTTAAGTACGGTAATGTGCCAAGTACCGCAATCGTACCACCGAGCACTTTCGTACATGGCTGGAATCTCTCGTCTGCAAATCAAGGGAGCCTTTCCACATCGAATTCCCAAGGCAATCTTGCCACTTCGATTGCTACGGAGCTCCCCGGCGTAAGAATCAGCGCCTTCAGCAACTCTCCCAATATTCCACACGGTTCCTTGTCACATGTCTCAAAGTTCGGTGGTGTTCTTCCCACGGCAACGGCGTTGTCATCGCCGCTTTTCAATGGTGATGAATTTTCAGTGGAACTAATAGCGCGATCTAGGCCCGGCAGCTCAGAAATTGATTGGCGGGTCAACGCAAACAATGACTCCGGCAGAGCTTACTTTGGTGGAACCGATCTTGGCACCGGCACCACCGATCTAGGACTTGATCGAACGGAACTGGAGTACGTGACGGCTGACCTTGGCACCTACAACCACGCAGATTTCAATCACTTGCAGGTGATCGCTCAAGGAGACTCGCCAACTTCTTCGGTGGACATAGTGGGGGCCAGGTTCATCAACGCTTCTGACACCAGCGGCGTTAGCGTTCAATCCTTCGCCAGTAGTGGTTTACGTGTGTCAGACTTTCTCGAAAACTATCCAGACGGAGCTGACTTGTTCAACGTGGTTGCCGAAGACGGTATTGTTGGGTTGGCATTTGGAGCCAACGATGGGCGTTCACGTACTGCCGAACAATTCAAATCGGGACTTGAGTCACTGATAGAGCGACTCAGACTCTGGACGGACAACCCAAACCTTCCCTTTGTCATTCTCGGCGATCCAGACAATGCACTGTTTAACGAAAATAGTCGGGAGAACTTTGACCTTTTCCCGGGCATTGCCGCCGAAATCGCGTTGGAATACGACAACGTGCTGGCGCTTAATTCGAGATTGTTGTCGTCGAGGCTGGGGTGGGACGTTGATGATCCGAACTTCAATCAGTTTGTTGCCGATGATCTAATTCACTATTCGCCTGAAGGGGCTCAAACGCTGGCACGACTCCAAGTGGAATCTCTGTTGAGTATTTCCGCCGTTCCAGAGCCTTCTTCGATCGTAATTTTTGGCGCCGTGTTCTGTGGGCTTTGTACCAGGCGTCAAAAATCCAGCTGAATTTGATTCAGGCATAACGATCGCAAGGATGAATCTGCTTTGAAAGCATTGCTATTTCAGCGCTTTGATCTCAAGGTTCTTGAACTCGACTGGATCATTGTGACCGGCCAGCCCGAAGTGGCCGGACTTATTCGTTTTGCCTGGGTGCGACTTGTTGGCTAAAAACTCCGTCGCACCATCCAAGTCGCAGTCCAGAATCACGTTGCCGTTGAGCTCAACTCTAATAGTCGAACCCTTGACGGTGACCTCTTGAAAATTCCACTGCCCGGTCTCACGGAGGTATCCGCGAGCAGCGGCCTTTATCCCGTAGGCCGACCCGTGATACTGGCGGTCGTCAAGGGATTTGAACTTTTCATGTTCATTGTCAAGCACTTGCAGCTCACACATGCCAACGTAGGCCGTGTCGCCTTGGCCGGGATAGCGGATCGCCAATCCATTGTTGCCACCCGGGGGAAGCCGAAACTCCAGCCGAGCAACAAAGTCAGAATACTCAGCGTCTGTGAAAATCGTGCCTCCCTTACCGGGCTTGCACTTAATCACGCCGTCATTGATTTCGTAGTTTTCCAGCGGCCCCGCCCAGCCATCAAAGTTATTTCCATTGACGATCGAAGCAAAACCCTTTGCATGTTTTGAACGTAACAATTGATTGGCTTCTTCGACCGGAATCTCTCGGACAAAGATATTACGCCAACGAATCTCGCCACCGTGCGTCTGGAGTTGAATCGGTCCGCGGTTGATCAGGGGCAATCCCGACTTCTTACCCCAGTGCCGGTTTTCCATCACGGCATGGTCCACGACCAGAACGCCGTTGAGGTAGACCGTTGTGCGTGATCCTAGCTGCCTGACCTTGAGCTGGTTCCATTGTCCAAACGGCTTATCGGCTTTGGCCAGCGGATGTTTTCCCGGGGAATCGGCACTGTTATTCCATAGCCCCCCTGAACCCTTATCGGCGCCGATTTTAAATTTCTCTTCATCGGTGTAGTCCCAAATCTGGACTTGCGGCGTCCCTTTGAGATAAACGCCGCTGTCGGCGCGAGCGAACGTTTTGTATTCGATCATCAAGTCGTAGTCACCAAAACTCTGCTCGGTCGTCAGATAAGGTCCCTTGCCGTCATTGACGATTTCACCATTCTCAACTCGCCAATGTTCGCCCGTCGTTTTTCGCGCCTCTGCAATCGCCGCGTCCTG
>CAKZVF010000242.1 GCA_937921995.1 uncultured Pirellulaceae bacterium | reverse complement strand
GTAAGCCGTCGCCACCTGGTAGGCCAGCAACGAAAAGGTTGCGAACCAAGGCAAGGCTTGGGCCGACGCCAGCAAGAACATCTTGCGATCAAGGTTCGTAAGCTCCTGCTCTTCCACATAGTGATCAATGACGTCTTCGCGCTTGGGTGGCTCGGTGAGTCCGATGACTTCGTCGAAAGTAATTTCATCGCAACGATAGCCGTTGTGAAACTTCACCGCCTCCATAGCGCGTCGGCGCCGTTCGAATTCGAGCTGCGCGTGGTAGGCCGCGATCTCTCGTTTCTTTCGGTTGAAGACGAACTCAATGATGGCACGAGGAACGGCGAGTACTCCATCGACCGCACCGACGGCAATATGGCGAAGCAGGTGTGGCAAATATCTGCGTCGGTATTCGGTAAAGACAGCGTCTTGAATCTCAGCGATCGCAGAGTCGAGTTCATCCGCAGTCGTAAAAATTAAGTCGTCCCCAACTTCGATGCAAAGCGGTTTGAGGTAGTAGACTTTGACGCCACGTTTTTTGCCCGGCCCCGCTAAAAATTCGTCCAGCCGCGTTTGCACGCAGGCGGGAATCTCTTCTTCGATTTTGTCAAAATTTTCTTGTTCGGTGACGGTGACGAACAGCTTTCCCTGCGGCAAGCGAATGGATGCCTTGGGCAGTTCAAACTCACGCACTTGGGTGAACTTGTCGCGATGTTGGCGGGTGACCGCGTCCCAACATTTCTTCTTCGACGCCCAAAGGCCAAATCGATTAAGCATCGAAACGGCAAGGTCTTTGTTGCTGTCATTGGGCGGAACCCAGATCGGTTTGCCAACCCATCTGCCGAAGAGTTCGAGATCCTGGTGCGGCGTGTGCGATTGAGCACGGTTTGCAAAACGATTCTTTGATGGAATGGACTTGCGATTGCCGGCGGCTTCAACTGTCTTTTTGTTACCAGGCTTTAACGTGCGTTTGTTCTCGATCGTTTTCGTTGTCACAGCTCACACTCCGTTCGGATTGAATTGGGATTTAAACGAATATTCGATTGCGAGCTTTTGTTATTGCATAAATTGCAATTGGTTTCCAGAAAAAAAATTGTTCACATGAAAAACGACCTGTAACTCCTTAGCCGACATGTGCTTGCATCGGCGGCGAATACGGAGAAAAAAAGTAAGGCTAACAACCCTGCGGGTAGTTAGCCTTTACATGAACAGCGCGAATTGATTCAGCCAAGCCTCATTGCGACGCAGAAGAGTCGGACATGTTTGACCCTGCATCTACGGGCTGATTATCAATCGCGTCGACGAAGTTGACAAAATTGTCGAACTCTAGCAAAGCTTCTGCGATTTGCGATTCTAGATGTTCCAATTGCCCCGCGTGGCCAGCGGCTTCAAGTTTGACCGCGATGGCGTTGATTCTCTGGGCCTGTACCGTTCCGGATGTCCCCTTCAAACGATGCGCAACTTTGAGAGTCTGTTCTGCGTCTCGTTGATTCAAACACCCCTGCAAATCTGCGCGGAACTCAGGTAGCGAAGCAGCAAATTGATCGGCGAGATCGAGAACGAACTCTCTGTCATCGAACTGGCTCAAAAGCTTTTCAAGATTCAATACTGGTGTTTGCGGTTGCCCCGTTGCAGCATTACTCAGGGTGTTTTGAGACGTTGCATTAGTATGGGCGTAGACTTTCTCTAAAAAGTCCTCGATTTCGTAGGGCTTGGTCAAGTAGTCCTCCATTCCTGCTTCGAGACATTTTTCTTTGTCACCGGCGAGGGCATTGGCGGTCAATGCGATCACGGGAATTTTTGCGATCTTCCCTGATTCGTTCATTTCTCGAATTTTTCTAGCCGCCTCAAAACCGTCCATCACCGGCATGTTACAGTCCATGAAGATTGCATCGAAGTTGTCATCGTGCTCCAACGTCTCGACACCAAGCCGACCATTCTCACGGACAACAGCTTGGATGCCTGCGATTCGGCAAATTTCTTTGATGAACATCTGGTTGACGCTATTGTCCTCGCAGATCAAAACTCGCAAGCCGCTGTCGGAAAGCATCATCGGAGAGATGTGATTCGCCTCTCGTTGTCCGCCATGCTTTTCTCGAGAGTCAACGGGTTGAAGGAAACGCGATTGCGTAAATGGTTTGAAGATCGGTTTCGCAATTTCTTTGCGTTTCCATTCGTTGACATCGACAGTGCAGCATGGAGGGACGACAGGAATGACGATAGGGGCATTTGGGGCCGACCAAGCGTATTGCTTATCAATAAAGTTGCGAACTGACTCCAAATCTCCGTTGTTATTTAGGAGAACAACGTCAATCTCGTCTTCGAGTAGTATGTCCGTTTCTCTATGGAAGGATGCGTCGCATTGATATGCGTCATACATCTGGCGAAGAAGTTTTACAATCGGCGCGCTCATTCCGACGACGGCTATGCGTTTTCGGGTGGCAACTATCTCATTTTCGTCTTCCTTATCGGTTTCTTCTTCGGTCGCAAAGGGAAGTTGAACCTCGACAATAAAGTCACTGCCTTTGCCCTCTTCACTCTCGGCGTAAATTTTTCCGCCCATCAATTCTACAATTTGCTTGCAAATCGTGAGCCCTAGACCGGTACCGCCGAACTCACGAGTAGTTGAGGAATCGAATTGCTCGAATGCTTCAAACAACCCGTCAACACGGTCTTTCGGGATACCGATTCCAGTATCCGCGAAAACAAATCGAATGTTTGCGTATTGATCAGTGACTTCGGTGCAATTCGCGGTGACCGTGATACTGCCCTTGGTGGTGAACTTGGCTGCATTGCCCAGCAAATTAAAGATCACCTGTCGCAATCGGTTGGCGTCAACCATAACGCTGCGGCTTAGACGCGGATCAATGAAGCTGGCCAGATCTACGTGCCGTGTCCCCTGTTGAAGGCTGGTTGCCCTGACAATGTTTTCGATAAAAGGAATCAATTTCGTCGGCTGTGATTCCAGCTCTAGTTTGCCGGCTTCCATTTTCGAGAAATCAAGCACGTCACCAATGACCGTCAGCAAGGTTTCACCGCTGGACCGACATGCCGCAAGGTAGTCTGCCTGCGTTGGTGTCAAATCTGTGCTTTCGAGAAGTTGCGTCATTCCAATTACGCCATTGATAGGCGTTCGCAACTCGTGACTCATTGACGCCACGAATTCGCTTTTTGCTTTGTTGGCTTTGATCGCTTCGTCGCGTGCTTCTTTCAATTCGCTTTCGTATCGGTTCCTTGCGGTAACATCCGGGAATACTGAGATGTAAGTGGCTTTTTCTGGATTCTCAGATGCACTCAGGTTACGGCAACGAACCTCAACTTCCAACAATCTTTTATCTTGAGTTTGAACCTTGGTCGGGAAAATCGTGACCCTGTTCTGGTTCATTGTTTCTTGCAGCAGATCCTTAATCTGCATTACCGTTGCTTGTTTGTCGAGATCAGTGACAGTCATTCGACGTAGTTCGTCCTTTGAGTAACCCGTCAAATCCGCAGCTACTTGATTCGCGTCGATAATCTGAAGGTTACCGTTGGTAACGATAATTGGGCATCCCGCATTATCAAAGATCGCTTCGAAACGTTGTTGTTGGTCGACTTGCTTTTTCAATAGTTTGATCCAAACCGCCGAAAGAGAGCAAATCAACATCAATGCACCAAAACCAATCGCGAATATCCGCGACAGAGACGTTTTTCGCTCGACTAACTGCACGTCCCTGGCACGAACGACATCAAGCCGGAAGTCGTATTGGTGGTCCCGTTTGGTAACACCGGTAATCTTGACCTTCTTCGCAATACTGGGATCAAGAGAGGAAATCGCGTCGATCGCATCACGCTGAAAACTGACTGCGATGGTCGAAACACCGTCTTTTATAATCAGCTGCGGTCGTCCATTTCGATCTTCGATACGTTTTGGTTGTCCTACTATAGCAATCCGTTGGTTGGGCTTAAACGTTTTGATGGCTTGTTCGAGGGATACTGGATCGGGTTGCGTTAGTTCCGTCACGCCAAGATCACGAAAGTAGTCAATTTCGAATTGCGGTTGTCCGAACTGATCCGTAATCTTTTCACCACCGATTCTTACTAGTATGCCTGGATGAAGGTCGCTTTTCGTTTGTAGGCTCATCCGCAGGCAACTACCAGAGTCACACACCACGACACTAGGCGGTTGCGAATCTTCGACTGAACAGATCTGTGCAAACGTGAGAAAGCGACCGTCAGGGAAGTTACCTTTTTCCAGAAACGATAGCCCAACCATTTGCGGTGGGATGGGATCAGCAAGTTTGTTTTTTGAGTCGATGATCTTAAGATCGTTAGAAGAATTGCAATGAAGCTTATAGCCAACAATTTTGTTTTTGAGTTTTCCGGGTTCCCGAAACGCTCCGCCAGCAATCTGTATCCCAAGTACGCCGGTACATTGAACTCGACTTCCGGCTAGTTCGGAGGCCTTGGGGAATGCAATGCCATCGGAATGCTGGATTAGGACCCGAAAGTCCGTGTCGGAATCAATTTTTGCGTAAAGCATTGTATCGCTTATGCCGGCACGCGTCTGCAGAACGTCAATTTCTAAAGTCACATACCGGCAGTCGTGTTCCAATCCGATTTCAGCTATTTTTTCGGCTGTCGGCGGTGCACCTTCTCCAATCACTGTGACTATCGGTTCAGAGATAATTGGTAATAGATCTCCCTTACTTAAACGACCCTCGACGCGTACCTGATGACCGGGCCTGATGTGGCCTACTTCAGGCTGATAGACAAAGATCGCGTCATTGTCCTTTTGAACGAAAATAAATTCCCGGCCCTCGTTTACATAAGTGACGGTCGCTTCAAAGTCGACAGAAGCCCCGAAGTTGTCATTGAACGTGTCGGCGCGGAGCGAACGTAAATTGGTGTATTCTGCCTGCTGGGCATCACCGACTTTTGCATTGCCGAGAACGAGTCCCAAGACGACGGCAACCAACCCCAGCGTTATCGAGCGTGAATGAATCGTCCCCAATCGGTCGGTCCGGCGTTTCGAAGACCAAAGGGCTGTGATTTTTGAGAGGACGGTGAGCTGTTCTAAATTCGGGTTGTTCATTATCTCGGATCGATGCTAAATAGTTCGCAATTACGATGTGGCTGGAACGGTAAAGACTCTGAAAGCGAAGTGGCAGATAAGATATAGGTCTCGAAATTGTTTCAGGTAAATTTCTGATCAAGCGTATCGCAAAGTTTCTTAAGAACGAAGCACGCACGTGGAGTAGTTCTCGCGGGTTATTTGGAATATGCGGATTCGAACCCGTCAAAATGCCGGTGAAACTTAAAAGGCTGCAGAAGTGCGACGGTAGCTTTCCAGAAGACAAAACGCAGTAACAAAAGTCGAACCGTTGGCGACTCTTGGTGGAGCCTGAGGAAAAATCTTCGCAAAGGACTTTAGAGCACCCATTTTTGCTTAAAGCCAACGGGCGTCATACTTGGCTGAAGCCGGAGGTTTTCTTCACTAACATCGACTGATCACGCTTCGAAGCGCTACAAAGAGTCGTTGCGTTTCTTGAGAATCAGCGGGGAGCTTTTTGAGAATGAATTTACGCTGTTCGTACCGGCCCAGCCGCGCCAGTTCCTTAATATGTCCTTCAAAAGAGCCAACATACCAGCCGCTAGAAACCCTGTCCGTACGTTCGAGTGCCCATTCGTGATAGTTGCAAAGCAGAGTGTTGCGGCTGGCTAAAAGAATTGCCGACAGCATCACTAGGGTGAGCATAAAACGGATGCTAAATCTGAATCGTTGATTTGGATCCTGACAAGGCATCCCGCTGGCTCCGTCGCGTAGGTGGGGATTGACGGTTCAAAAGCAGGGGGCAGGCACTTAACGATATTATGAATATGCTGAAAATATGCAAGGTTTCGCAATACTCCGCACTACAGCAGAACGGGGTAATTAAAATAGTTTCTTAAGTCACGGGTTTTCCAGCGTCCTACCCGCGAACATTTTGATGATTTTTCTACTTACCTCAAATTTCGAGACTCGAAATGAACAATTTCAAAACACTTGGCTTAGTAATTTTTTGCATCTGCCTGAGCGCTTGGTTGGGATCTCATTCTTTTGCCCAACAGTTTTATACTCCACAACAAAACCGACGACCCATATTCGACGGTCGACGCCTGCAGCAGCGACCGGCTCAGCCTGTTCAGCAAAGGCGCGTTGTGCCAAGTCGACCGGTTCAGCAACGCTCGGTCATTCGAAGTCAGAAGGATGCGCAGTTTTTTCATCCTGGGCAGACCAGCCAAGGGCGTGTTGTGCGCGTGCCGTCGCGCATCCAAGTCCCGGCCGTCACCAAGCCAACTCCAACGCCGGCCCCTGCTAGAGAAGCGGACGAATCAACTTCAATGGGATTGGCCCGTGCCAAAATCGCCGAGTTGAGAGAAGAAATCGAGGATCTGAAAAAGCTGAATACCGAACTCGAATCGGGTGAAACCGAGAACGAAGATCTTAAAGACGCCCAAGCGAAAATCGAGGAGTTAAACGCCCAGGTAAAAAGTCTCAAAGCGCTCAACACGAAACTCAGTTCCTCAATGGGAGAAAATGAAGGGCTCAAAGACGCTCAATCCAAGATCTCATCGTTGAGCAGTGAAATCAAAGAATTGAAGGACCGCAATAGCGAACTCAATACTGAACTCAGTCTCGAAATCAAATCTGCAAAGACAAACGATAAACAGCTCGAAGATGCTAAAGCGAAAATCGCCGAACTAGAAAAGAATCTCGACGAACAAAAAAAGAGGCTCGATGAGCAAAAGGCGATGCAGCTTCAAAACAATACTGAAGACGCAAGCAATGAAGTCGAAACCAAAAAGCTCAGTGATGCCAACGCAAAGCTGAAATCGGAGGCAGCCCAACTTGAAACCGACAACGATGGTATGAAAACCCAGTTGGCTGACCTCAAGCAGCAACTGAAGGAAAAATCTCAAAAACTGTCGCAGAACGCTGACGCACAAAAGAAACAAATTGAAAAGCTTGAGTCCGAAGTCAGGGCGGCGGTTGAGAAAAGTAAAAGCTTGTCGGGCCAAATAGATTCGCTGACGCAAGAGAATGCGGAGTTGAAAAAACGCGATAACGCCAGTGCCATGGTGAAATCCGAACTGAACGCAGCAACCTCAGCGGTACCTGAGCTAGAAACCAAAATTCAGTCCCTAACTGCTCAAAATGACACGTTTAAGCAGGACAACCAACAGCTTTTGAAGGCGAAAGAGAAGCTGGAAGCGGATAACAAACAGCTGGTAACCGATATCGCGGTGGTGCGTGAGACATCAGATTCAATGCAAGCCCAGTATGACACGGCGGCCAAAGAGAAGGAAGCTTTGAATGATCGCGTTGAAGAACTCACGGCGCAGAACAAAGAGTATGTCAGTTCGAACGATAAGTTCAAAGAACTCAATCAAGAACTCGAGGAAGCCAATACAAAGCTGAAGGCCGAACTGACGGAAATAAACGCAAAATCAGACACGATGCAAACCCAGCAACAAGCCGCGACCAAAGAAAAGGAAACGATTAGCGATCGTATCGCCGAACTCTCATTGAAAAATAAAGACTACGAGAAAATTGCGAAGGCTAACGAGCAACTTCAGAGGGATGCCGACGCGGCGCGGGAAAAATCTGATGCCTTGCAGGCTCAGTATCAAACGTTCACAAAAGAAAAAGAAGTCCTCAGTAAACGCGTCGCGGAACTTTCTTTGAAGAACAAAGAGTACATGAGTCAGATCAATCTGCTTAAATCACGAACCGGATCGAAAGCTGGTTCGGAGGAAGATGAACCCGCTGAAGAAGTAAACTCTCAAGAGACTGCCCCCACCGTCAACAAACCTGTCCCAAAGAGTTTGCAGATCGCAAAGCTTGACAAGGACAATACCAATCAGCGAAGCGCCAGTGCATTGTTACTGGGTGAGACTCCCGATCAAACGATAGAAATTGATCAGCTTGATGAGAGTGATCGTTCTCCCGTCGCACCGGTCGAAAAAGTGACGGAACCCGCTGGTTGGGGAAATCAAGACGTGTTGGTGTGGCTAATACCGCTGTTGGCGATGCTGTTTGCAATTGGAATTTTTTCTTTGTTCAGAGAAGATTACTCAAGGGAAACCAAACGAGATTAATCCAGAAAAGACCTTCGGACGGGCTTGCTTTCGAACTCAAGAAACGTCCACCAGCAACAGCAATTAACTTTAGGGAGTCTTTCGATAAGGGCCCGGTCATCCCCAATTGGTTCAGCGGCGCGGGCGTGTGGTACCCTGCCGCTTTTGGGTTGAACTAGGTGCCTTTGTCGGCACAGCTGAGGTCTTTTGAGTCAGAACCACATCGGTCGGGTTGTCGACTGCGACCAGTCCGCGGAAGAAAAATTCTTGGGTCCGTTTTTCGTTATGCATTTGCAAACCCAAGGCACATTTTTTCAATAGCCCCTTTTCTTCGGTGTGGTCTACCATCAACTGTCCGTTAGAGACCATTCGAATGCGATCGCCGATGGCTAAAATCTCTATCTGATTCCAGTCACCTTTGTTTTCCCATGGCACGTCGGCCATCGGTCCCTGCTGTTGGGCGGGGAAAACGCGTTTACGCCCATCGGCGCCCCAAATACCCCAGTCGTGACAGAACATAAGAATCGGCCCCGTGAAACCGAACTCGCCTCCCCAGTTCTTGACGTGCTGGCCTCCGAGGGCAACCGCCGAATGCATCGTCGAAAACCCATCGCCCAGCGTCTGTTTCACTTCGAACAGCAACCGAAAGTTTTGAAACTCGCGATCGGTGAACAAAAACGTGCTCATCTTCACCGGTTCATCGTTGCGAGCGCGAATCATCCCATTGACCACGGAAAAGTATTTTTCGTATCCTTTCCAGTTCGATAGGTCTTGGCCGTTGAACAGCTCAATCGGCGTTTCGCCAGCAGGCAACTTAACTTGGTAGCTCCAGTCCGTTTTCGTCTCGGATTGGGCAGGGGCTTGGCGAACCGGAATTGAGATTATGATCGCCGGAATTATCAACCAAACTAAAAAGCGCAATTGCATCATAACTCCTTTTGTTTCGTTAGTTTTTGTCGTCTAGGTACCAACGTATTAGACAAAAAAGGAAAGAGAGTTCCAATCACTTCAAAGAAGAATGGTTGGCGACTGCTGAACTGGCAAAAAAGGTTTTCAGTGCGCTAACGAAGCTGATCAACTCCGGCCCTTCTTCGGCCCAATAAAAACGGCTCGTCCCTTCGGTCGCGGAATCCCCCGCTTGGGCAACCGCGGCAAGAAGAATAGCCGTCACTTTGTTTGCCGACAGATTCTGCGAGTGCTGCCTAGTTGGCCAAGATGTTAATAAAAGGTTGGATGTCTAGGAAATCAATATCTCCGTCGCAATCACAATCTCCCTCGGCCTGAAACGCGTTGCTCGACAGAAGAGTAATAAATGGCGAGATGTCAAGAAACGTGACCGCACCGTCCAAGTCCACATCTCCTTTCAGTACAGTCGACGCAACGGTTCGGTCAGTCTGAACCAAGAGGTTGTCAATCCAGACACCATTATTTTGGCCACCATTGACCAAGTTTTGAGAAGAGAAAAATACGATCGACTCCAGGTCCGTCGCACCGCTTGCAATCCCCAAACCAGTCGCAGGAGTTTGTCCGGTGCTGTTCGCATTCGTTCCACCGGATAAAGGAGCCGCCGCGGCGCCCCAACCGGCGTCGTCAATGGTGATGGCCACCGCCACTTGGCCGCCGGGTGCGGAGTCAACGTTGGTGCTACTGATATTGAAGTTCACACCGCTAAGGATCAGCGTCCCATCAAGTGAATCAAATGATCCGACGATGGTCTGCTCTCCGGTGACCGGGTCCACTACCGTCTCTCCGACAAACGTGGTGTTGTCTTGTCCAAGTTCCCGGGCATAAACTTCGCGGGTCAATGGACCACTTCCACATCTCCAAAGAATTTGAAAGACTTCGTCTCCGGTGGAGCTCAAACCGATGACGTGTGCATATTTGAAGAAAGTTGGATTGTTGGTGCCAAATGACGCGAGGTTAAAACTGATCGTCGTGGTTTCGCCCGCCTGCAACACACCGCTGACCGCGGCCGGCTCACTTAGTGTGGCCGTCAGAACATTTCCGGCCTGTGGCCCAAGGTCATTGAAAGAGCCGTCTGGTATGGTCGCGACCACATTGGCAGACCCGTTGTTGCCGCTTGTCCAAGCAGGACGAGTGGTGCTGACAAAGCCTCCGGTTGCAGACAGTGTTCCTGCAACTGGTGTCCCCATCTCTCCTGAGACTGACAAGTCGCCGGGCGTGCCGTTCTCAAAGTTATGATCAAGAACAGTTGTTGGCCCACCCCCAGTACCACCTTGAGCCAAAACCAATGAGCAGCTCAAGGACATTAAAGTAAACAAAGCAGCGAATGATAATTTCATCAGAAAATTCCTGTTTGGGGGCAAGCGGTGCCAAACTCGTTGCCACCTAAGAAAGTGTTTCTAGAAAGGTCCGGCAAAAATGGAAAACTTGAATTAGAAAAGCTCGGCGTTGGAAGATCCAAACGCCGAGCTATTTTACCGTACAAACGAAATCGCGTTACTCGAAAGTTTGACTTGGGATAAACTCCGTTTCGACTAAAAGTTATCGTCGTCTGCGAAGACCACCAAAAGCAGCCAGTGCCAAAATAACGGCCGCCGAGGAGGGCTCGGGAATAATTTCTAGATCTGTATTCACAACCAAATTGTCAATCCACAGACCATTGTTCTGCGTACCATTGGCGGCGTTCTGAGATGAAAAGAAAATGATTTCGGCAAGATCGGTCGCTCCGCTGGCTATACCTAAGCCTGTTGCAGGAGTATTTACGCTCGAGCCACCGTTAGGAATAGCAGAAGCGTTCCAGCCAAATTCATCGATGGTAATGTTGATGCCAAGTACTCCAGTAGGACGCGCTCCAGTGTTGGTACTGTTGTTGGCGTTTCCCGAATTGTCTAGGATTTGCGTTCCGTCAACCGAAGCCAGCACTCCACCCGCGAAGGTAGTGTTGTCTTCGCCGAACTCCCGAGCGAAAGCGTCACGCGTGCCTGCACCACTGCCGGCGCGATACAAAATTTGGAACACTTCTTGGCCGGAGGAACTTAAACCAATAATGTGAGCATACTTGAAGTTATTTTGGTTGTTGTTGCCGAAACTCGCAAGGTCGAAATCCACCGTCGTCGTTTGTCCGGGCCCTAAAGCCCCAGTAATCGCCGCGGGTGCGGCAAGGGTTGCCAACAGGACGTTACCAGCTGGTGTGCCGACATCATTGAAGCTGCCATCGGGCATGGTTGTGATGTTGTTTGCATCACGGTTACTGCCGCTCGTCCAAGCACGACGAGTACCACTGACAAATCCGCCTGTTGCACTTAGCGTTCCGATTGCTGGAGTCCCGAGCATACCGGTTGTGCTGAGATTTCCCGGAACCGACCCAGTAGCCCCTTCGAAATTCATATCGAGAACGACACCCGCACGAGCTTGCGAACTCGCCGCGATTAAGGCCATCAAGTAGGAGAAAAGTAGTGATCTAAGTGGTAAGGACATTAGGGTTCCTCAAGAAATTCTGAAAGTTATTTCAATCAGTGATGGTATATTTGTCGCCCTAGTATATCCACCATGTTTTGTATTTCAACATTCGTTTCAGGAATTAAAAAATACCAATTCAATTTCTAGGGACTTTAGGGCTTAAAGCGGTGCAATACTCATCTGCGAACCCCTTAACAAATAGATGTTTTGTGTACATTTGTAGCCGTTTTTCAGCATTGATTGATGGACTTTCGCTTCACCGGAGAAGTTTCAAACACGCGTTTTGATTCGTGGTGTAAGCCAGCGAACTTCCCGAATACGGTTATCTACATCAGCACGCCGAGCATCGAGCAGCACGGATTCCGAAGGGAAAGTTGGCAAATGGGAGAGGCAGCAGCAACGCTGACTAGCTTCCGTCGCTGTTGAGATCGAAGTTCGCGGCCTCGGTTGGTCCTTTGACCTCAAACCTGAGACGCGTGTTTTGGTTGTAAGTGGTGGGAAGGGATTTCTTGTTCGTCATGGATTGACGAATTTTTTTCTCTAGTGCTATGACCTTGCGCTCAGGCATATTCAGATTTTTTTCCGTGATCTCTTCAACCTTGGCTGCAATCGCCGCTTCGTCAACTTCGCCAAAACTGACAGAGACGCGGTGATTGGTGATGACAGCGCCTGATCCGCCTTTGATGGTCTTGAGCGTAAACCGTCCTTCTTGGTCGGTGTATCCCACCGACGCCGGGCCAACAATTGTCGTTTTATCGTTTTCCATGGGCGCGAAAACAACTTCCGCTCCTTCCAGTGGTTCGCCGTCCAAGGTCACCGTTCCTGAGACCGGCGCAAGTGGATACTGGCCGTTACTACAACCTACGGCTAAAACAACCAAAAGAAAAATCAGCCTTCTCATTCTCACTCCAATAAAGCCTACCCAAGAAGGCATGAGGGATTTGCGTGCGAAACTGGTCGAAAGCTATTTAAATTGACCAGTAACGGCACCGTCAGACATTGCACACAGGTTTTTGAAGACCTCAAGACTGACTTCGTCGCTTATGAAATGAGTTGATCCATCGGCAAGCGCGATCGTTGCACCACCTGGATGGAGGCTGGCCGCAATATTAAAGCCAATACTAGCTCCATTGGGAGCATAGCCAAAGTCAGTTGCACTTCTCGGTCCACGCCCCGAAACTGTCTGTCGCCTCCAATTTTGGCGTCCAATCCAAATGGCACCATGAAAACCGTTGGAATCCTCTTTCACGTTGTCCCGTTCACCTATGAACAAGGTGTTGCTTGATCCGTCATTAATGTTTGCAAAGGTGGTCTTTGAGTCCTGCCAACCAACTCCCCAAAGTTCTCTTAAGAGCCCTTGTTGCCTTTCATTAACCTCCAGTGCTCCGGTACAAATGACATAGCTGGACCGAGCATTGAGATCCCCATTGGGGCCAGAGTACTTTGTGTGTCCATCACTTTCGGACGCATCAGAAGGGCACCGGTATGAAGGAATGTTACGATTCGATACTGCAAGCCCCGTTGAAGGGTCGATATCCGTCTGAGACCAGCCTCGTTCGAAATTCAATTCGTTATAGACTGCGTTTTGTTCAATAAATGGCAAAATGAAGGCTTGCCAGCCTAAAAAGTTCCCCCAGCGCTGTTGCCATGGGCTTAGAAACTCATTGGGATCGTTCCCATATCCATTGGTGGTTCCTTGGCCATTCCAAGCCGCCGGAAAGTGCTGGCGAGAGCTTTCATAGTTCAACAACGCCAGCATTTGTTGGCGTGACTTATTCCCGCATTCGGTGCGACGCGCGGCTTCGCGGACTTGTTGGACAGCAGGTAACAGCATGCCAATCAGAATCCCAATGATTGCGATAACGACCAATAGTTCTACAAGCGTGAATGCGTTGCGCTTCGGAGATCGGAATGATTTAAAACTCATGTCTGGTCCCAAGATTATGGATAAGTAAATATTT
>CAKZVF010000241.1 GCA_937921995.1 uncultured Pirellulaceae bacterium | reverse complement strand
GATAAAGCAACGATTGTTCTGTGGATTTTTTGCCGATCGGCTTCCGGTTTAGTCTTCGAAAACGAGATATCTCATGTTCGAAGTTTCCCATTCGTCACTGACCGCAGCGATGCTCGCTCATGACAACCCCGGCACTATCTCTGATTCCAAGCGACCAGTTCTCTATAATCGACTCCGTTTCCACCAAAAATGTCTAAGGCGCTCCCGACGGTCACGTCGACGCGGCCGCTGCTTAGTTTTTGAATCAGTTCAACGTCTGCCATACTTGCGACGCCTCCAGCGTAAACGATTTTCCGTCCCGACCATTGGCCCAGCATTTCGACCAATGGTCCATCGATGCCTCGACATTTCCCTTCCACATCTGCCGCATGAATCAAAAATTCATCGCAGTACGGACTCAGCCGATCCAACGCCGCATGATCAAGCGGCAGGTCGGTCAGCGTTTGCCAGCGGTTCATGGCGACCGTCCAACCGGAATCCGTCTTCCGGCAACTGAGGTCGATCACCAAGCGCTTTGGCGAGACGATCGCTGCCAGTGCGGCGGCACGTTGTTCTTGAAATTTCGCCTCTTCGTTGAACAGCCATGACGTCACGATAACGTGGCTGGCCCCGAGTTCGATCCATTTTCCCGCGTTGGAATCGTTGATGCCTCCGCCAATTTGAAGTCCCTTAGGATAGGCTTTGATCGCCTCTTCGGCGGCAGCTTGGTTGCCGGGCCCAAGTTGAATCACGTGCCCGCCGGTAAGGTTGTCTTGGCGAAACATTTTGGCAAAGTGAGAACTTGGTTGGTTGGAAACGAAGTTCTCCGTTGCCCCATCATCGGTAAGCGTTCCTCCGACGATCTGTTTGACTTGGCCGTCGTGTAAATCGATACAGGGCCGGAAAAGTGATTTTTGATCTGCCATTTAAACGACCGTTACCGTGGTGGAACCACATGCCAATTCGGTGCCCGATTTTTCGTGCGGACGTCTCACCATCGCCAACGCAAGAAAGCACGCTTGGTCCGGCGACCACGAAACGGACAGCAATTTTCCGATCGTCTTCTCTCCCACCACCAATTCGGTTCCGCTTTCAATCGCGGTTTCTGATTTGACCTGAGCAATCACACGATTAACGCGGCCGATCGCGTCGATGCGAGCCACTGTTTCTTGCCCGAGGTAGCAGCCCTTGGTGAAACTGATGCACGCTTCGTCTCGCAACAGTTCCTGCGGCAAGTTTGAATGGTCGATGTCGACGCCCATCCAAGGCGTTTGGTTTTCAACACGCACGGCATGCAGTGCATCTGAGCCGGCAGAAACGATGGCTTCATCGACCAAGTTTTCGTCGCGGGAGATGACCAAGTAACCCCATCCGGCCAGTTCCACGTGTGCAATCATTCCTCCGGAGGGCAGTTCTGCCAAACTGTTTTTTGACAGTTCGGACGTTAGCAGGGGCGAAAGGGCGTCTTCTGATGTTGGTCCGGTGATGAACTTTGACTTGTGATCGGTGCTCACGCTCATCTGAACGTCGTCTCGCAAAAGGTATTTATCAAGATGTTCAATCATTGCATCGGCATCGTTGGCGACCGAATGAAGGAACATCGCATCTTGACCATTGAGCACATGGACATGGAAAAGAATCTTGCCTTTCCCGTCCAAGATAAACGCCTCGCAAACGCCAGCGGCCGATAATTCCTTGATCTCATTGGTGCAAAAGTTGTGCAGGAACTGGTGACGGTCAGATCCGGTCAACTGCACGAGGCAATTGTCTATGTCGGACACGGCGGCACCGTCTTTGAGGGCGCGATATTGTGAAAGTGTTGCTTCGTCGAACATGTTTTACTTCGATGTTGTTTGAGGTTGGTCGATTCGGCAGCGGTGAGCATCACGTAGTAAAACGCCAGAGTCGTACTTGGCCAGCATCGATTCGACAGCGCTTTCGGATTCGATATAGCCCAAGCCCAGTTCTTCGGTTTGGGATTGCGACAGTTCGGATTTCAAAAAGATCGGGCGTTCGGAAACAATGGAAGCCAGTGACCGCTGGCGGACAGAGAGTTTCGTGCTGACGCTGTCGTCGAACTGAGCCATCAACGCCTTGCGTGTGTTCCGATCAGCCGGTTGGTCGATGGCGGTCCAGATCGCGATCGGTCCGCTGCCGTTAGAAATGTGGGCTGCACTGATCACCGCGTCGGTGAAGTCGTCCCATGTCTGTCCGCGGCTGGGTTCCTCGATCGTGGCCAATACGGTCTGGCGATCGGGGATGAACTTTACGGTCCAAAGCTGATCGGCCAATTGTTTCGACTGCTCAAAGACATCCCGCCGCGCGCCGGCAAAGACGCCTGCAATCTGTCCGCCCGGTTCGGTAACGATCTCAACAGAGAAAAACGTCCCCAAGTTATCGTTGGCCAGTTCGATCTCTTGTTCACGCTGGGCGATTGATCCTGAACCGGACTTGAATTGTTTCAGGCGTTCGGCAGAACCAAAATCTGGATACAAGCAATCATGCCGCTGCTGATCACCGGCGGTCGGGCAGCCAATAGGAACGACCACATCGGCGTCGGCTAATAAGCGGTTGATGTGAACAGGATCGCCGGCTTCGTTGGCCGCGAGATATGCCAGTCCGTGGGTGTTGGCGGGGTCGTGCACTTGAAACGACACTTCCTGACCACCAACGTCCACGCGAATCTGGGCAGGCGGCATACCGTTGGCGACTTCGGATTCGGATTGCTCTAATTGCTGGTCGGTGATGCCGAACTGATCGGCCATCTGTGAACTGATGACAAAGACGACGTCATCGGAGTCAATTTTCAGTTCGCCAATGAAGGCCAGGAAGCTTTCGACGACTTTCGACGCCTGCACGAGATTGCTCTGCAGCACGATTGCCAGTGAATCGCCCGGGAACATCCATTGGTTGGCCGCCGGATAAAACAAGGGATTTTCCAGCGCAGATTTGAGCAACGATTCCAACGCATCGCATTCCGCTTTGCGATGTTGGGCTCGGACAATGTCGGCCGAAAGATTCTCAAACACGAAACGAGTCTCACGTGGGGATGAATGGATATGACAGAAGAAATCTGCATCAACTGAAACGCCTTAAAGCCCGCATTTGGACGCGCAACGTTCGGGTTGTAGGAAATATAGCAGAAAATTCCGCTTCGACAATTTGCCTTAGAAGCATCGAACCCCCGCTGGCCACCGAAAATGTACGAATTCGCTCGACAGCGCAAAGCTTTGACCTACGTTTATGAAGCTTGCCGCGCTGGCGGTAAACTGCGCTCCCGTTCTCCCCCCAAGTAAAGTTGTAGCCATGAATTCTGTCGAAACAATTCAATCTCCAAACCACTACGAAATCCTTGGTGCCGATCCGATGGCAACGCTGGACGAATTAGAGGGTCTGTTCCGGAAACTTGCGGAGGAAGCTGAATCAAGCGGCGACCACTCTAACGTGCCCCAGGCCATTGAAGCCTTTACTGTATTGCGTGACCCAGAACAGCGTCAGCAATATGATCAAAAATTAAACGGTGCTAGTGCGGGACAAGCGGTTGATTCCGAAGTGCCTGCCGATGAAGCTTCGACTGATGACTCGTCATCGGCTCCTGTGGAAGCTTTGTCTTTTGAAGATGAGCTAAATCTTACGCCTGACGTTCTCAATGAGCATCGCCGCGAATTGCTCAAGATGTTCTATGAAAAGAAGCGCAAGGACCTGCGTAGATCAGGCATCGCGATTGGTGGTCTCGATACCGTAGTGCCCTATTCCTACGAACTTCTTGAGTTTCATCTGTGGGTTCTTGCAGAAAAGAAATGGGTCCTGCGAGAAGAATCGGGTGCGCTTTCGATCTCCGCATCCGGTTGCGAGGCACACGAGCAAAATTTGCTGGACGGTCTGGTGAAGCCCGGCCAATAAAAAACACTCGGCATTCGTTTGGGATCTTTTGCACCGAAATCAACAACTGCTTTTCTCTGTCGGCGAATCGTCAGGCATGGAGATTAGTTTCGTCGAGGCGGACCTTGATGCGGTATCGGACGTTGACGTTTATGGTTTCAGTACAACTGTGGAGACAAGCGTAACAGCCCATGTGTTCACCGCGCGAACGCCAGGCATTGATAACTTTGACTCGGTACTTGAATTAGTCGACTCCAATGGCGTTGTGGTTGGTGTTTCGGATGACATCGGTTGGACTGCCAATCAGTTTGGCGACATTGTAGATCCCGCCGACGATGATACCGGTTCCTTTTTAGTAAATCTCTCGGTCGGACCGGGCGATTACTTCTTACGAGTCTCCACGGCAACCACCGACATTGATGCCGCAGCCAATGTTGGAGACGGTTATTGGTTGGTGACCTCACTGGATCGAGCACCTGCCGCTGTGCCAGAGCCAGGTGCAACCGTAATTGTCACGTTGGCAGCGATGGGCATGCTGGTCAGACGCCGCCGCTAACTTCGGCATCTCAGGGTCGCGGTTCGTTAGCGGCATGGCGCTAGCCGCTGGTTCGCTGAGGAATGTTTCCCCGCTGCTTTTCCTTTCGCCCCGCAAACTTCGGTCAACGTCTTTCGGTTATTTGCGGAAACTTACAGGTTCGGACGTGTAGGAGTGCCCATCCTCCATAATAGATTTCAACTTGATTCCAACCAGCCACCCCGCGGCAACGCATTAATTTTTCTGCTTATCCGCCGATGCAGAACAAGTGCTTTTCACCCCGGATGAATAGATTATCACCGACCGGTGCCGGTGTCGCGTCAACTGTTTCGCCGACGGAGTTGGTGGAGACGACTTCGAACTTATCCGAATCCTTGATCACGGTCGT
>CAKZVF010000240.1 GCA_937921995.1 uncultured Pirellulaceae bacterium | reverse complement strand
TTGTGCAGCAGCGGAGCGCAGTGAAAACCCGATCGAATTTGAATGGCGAAATCGACATCCAGAATCCCCGCCACCGTCTGCGAATCAAATCCCTCGACAGAAATACTCGTCACGCCGGTCCGTTGTGATTTGTTGGTAGGGCCATATATTCTCACACCAGCGATACCGTCGAAACCTTCGCGCAGTTCCGCCATCAGATCATCCGCGTGTTCCTGCATCGCTTCGCCGACTTCGCTGTTGACGAATTTTACGCCTTCTCCCAAACCGGCGATCGCTGGAACGTTGAGGCTGCCGGCTTCAAATTTCTGCGGCATTTGCGTGGGCTGAGTCGCGTCGACGTGTTGGCTGCCGGTGCCGCCCAAACGAAGTGGAGAGATTTCGTCGGAGATCTTATCCGATAAAAAAAGCACTCCCGTACCCATAGGGCCAAGCAACCCTTTATGGCCCGGAGCCGCCAACACATCGCAGCCGATTTTCTGCACGTCGATGGGGATGTGGCCAATCGTTTGTGCCGCGTCGACTAACAACGGTACCTTACGCTCCTTGCAGCTGTCGCTGATTGCGTCGATCGGTTGAATCGCTCCGGTGACATTGCCCGCATGCGTCACGGCGACCAAACGCGTTTGATCGTTAATCGCAGCGCTGATATCTGCTGCCGAAACAATACCTGCTTCATCGCAGTCGACGATCGTCAGCGTGATGATGCCGGATTGTTCCAGGTGCATGAGCGGACGCAGTACCGAGTTATGATCGACGACAGTCGTGATGGCGTGGTCACCGGGCTTTAAGATCCCCAAAATTGCGGTGCTCAGAGAATCGGTGCCGCTGGTTGTGAAGACGACTTGATCGGCCGAAGGAGCATTGATCAGTTCCGCGACCGATTGGCGCGTCTGTTTAACGATCTGATTGGCTGTGTTTGCCGAATCGTAGACCGCCCTTCCCGACGAAACACCCACCTGGCGCATCGTGTCTTCAACAGCCCGATAAACGGACTCGGGCTTGGGCCAACTGGTGGCGGCGTTGTCGAGATATACTTCGGACATTGAACCTGGTGGGACTGGAAGCCGCTATTGAATTTCAGATTTAATTTGGACCGTCCGCCCGCTGAGCGAAACGCATCCTGCGGAAATCATTGAGATGACTTCCGGCAACAGTTCACATTCGGCCACGAAAACACGCGCCGCGAGTGACTGTGGCGTGTCATCGTTGGCCACCGGCACGCCGCGCTGAGCGATGATGGGACCGTGATCGTACTGGTTATCAACGAAGTGGACCGTGCAACCGGTCAGCTTGCAACCGTACTCAATCACCGATTGATGAACGCGCGAACCATAATTCCCTTTTCCGCAGAAAGACGGGATCAAGCTGGGGTGGATGTTGATGATTTTGTTGGTGTATGGGGCGGGTATATTCAACTTGCGAAGAAAGCCACCCATGACGATTAGGTCTGGCGCGGCTCCAAAATTTTCGATCGCCGCGTAGACCGCAGCGCTGAACTCCTCTTCGCCGGAATAGTCACGATGATTAACGACGCAGTGCGGTATGCCTTCGGCTTCGGCAAAGGCGAGCCCTTTAACACCGGGGTTGTTGGAGATGACGCTGCTGATTTTCCAATTCGCGGTTCCTGAATTTTGAACTGCGATGAGGTTCTTCAGCGTCGTGCCGCCGCCTGAAATTAAGACCGAGATTGAAAACATGTTGGTTGGGGAGTGGAGATTTCTAATTTCTAATTTTGGATTTAAAATTTTGTTTTGGATATTCCGAGATTCTAAATTGAAAATCCGAAATTCTTTCACTTGTTAGTAAATCTCGTTTTCAAACAACTTCAATCGAAAGCTTCAACGCGTGTTCACCAATCTCGCGCGACACCGACTGCGCTCCTGCGGCACTCAACGAAACGTTCGCTGCCAACACTTCGCCGGCCAAGTAATCAAGGTTCTCTTGGATCGCCTGAGTCAGTTCTTTGGCTTCGGTTTCGATTGTCAGTTTAATCCGATCGGTGCGCTGTAGATCCAGTTCCTTGCGGTAGTCCTGAACCAGACGAACCATATCGCGCGTTAAACCCGCACGCACCAACTCAGGCGTCAGCTCCGTCGACAACACGATCACCGCTTGCGAACCCTGAGCCGCTGCCCAGCCGTCATTGGCCTGCAATCGGACCTCGACATCTTCTTGGGTCAGTTCGATTTCTGTTCCGTCGACGTCCAAAGACGCTTTGCCCGATTGTGACAGTGATTCCAAAATCGCTTTTCCATCGGCCGCGGCAAACGCCCCTTTAACTTTAGGCATCAATTTCCCGACCCGAGGGCCTAACAGTTTGAAGTTGGGCACGATTTGATAGGAGACGTATTCTCCGGCATCGGTTGTGTAGGTCACAGACCGCACGTTCAGTTCCGTTTTCAGCAAATCGTCGTGCGTTTCTAACCAAGCCTGATCGGTTTGGTTGTTCAGTACTACCGTGACACCGGACAGTGGTTGGCGAACCTTGAGTTTCGCATTCATGCGCGCCGAAAGTCCAAGCGAAGCGATCTCGCGCAGCAAACTCATCTGGCGCGACAACGTATCATCGATCAAGTTCTCGTTGGCCATCGGGTAATCGCAAAGATGAACACTCTGCGTCGCCGAATCGCCCAGCGACTTGGTCAGGTTCTTCCAAATGGATTCCGCAAGAAACGGCGTGAAAGGCGCGATGGCTTTACAAATCGTCACCAACGTCTCATACAGCGTCCAATAGGCGTCCAGTTTATCGACGTCCTGTTTGTCTTCGGCCCAGAAACGGTCTCGACTTCTGCGGACATACCAATTGCTCAGACTGTCGACAAAGCCGCTCAGTTTTGTACACGCCGCATAGTTGTCGTACTGATCCATGCGATCGGTAACGACCTTCAAAGTTTCGTTTAGTTCACTGATCAACCAGCGATCAAGTTCCCCACGTTCACTGACGGGACGGCAGCCGGTGCCGGTAGAAATCGCTTCAGGATCCAATTGCCCCGCGTTGCTGATCGAACTTGGGCTGAATCCGTCAATGTTCGCATAGAGAACGAAGAAGCTGTAAACGTTCCACAGCCGCAGCAGAAATTCAGGAATGCTCTCTTTAATCGCCCGTTCGCTGTAGATGATCGACGTCCACGG
>CAKZVF010000239.1 GCA_937921995.1 uncultured Pirellulaceae bacterium | reverse complement strand
TTCCCCGGCAGCGTCGCATCGAACTTAGGATCGCGAACGACTTTGTCATCGTCACCAATCAATCGTCCCTTGGCTTCATCAAACGCCGACTGAATGGCAGACTTGGTTTCGTTGAGTGCTTTACCGGCGGCTGGTTTGTCGCTGTTTTCGATGCCGCCGAGCTCTTTTTGGACGGACTTCAGCCGGCCTTTCTTCGCACCTAAAAACTCGACCCGCGCGGCATCCAATTGCTGCGCGTCGGCGGCTTGAGCGAAGGAGTCCTGCGCTTGCTTGGTTAACGATTGCAATGTTTCAACGAATTGAGCGAGTGGCATGACGGAGCGCGCTGGTTAGGACGACGAAACTTAGATTCAAAATTAGAAATCAAGATACGAAAACGGGAAAGGCGAACCTTTCCCGATGAGTATATCAAATTGGGTCGGCTGCTCTAAGCTGCCAACGCTTTCTTTGCAGCTTCTACGATTTGGTCAAAAGCTGCCGGATCGGTGATCGCGATCTCAGATAGTGACTTACGGTTGAGTTCAATTTTGGCTTTCAACAAGCCGTTGATAAACTGGCTGTAGTTGATGTCGCGAGCACGGCAAGCGGCATTAATACGTGTTATCCACAGGCGGCGGTAGGTGCGTTTCTTGACGCGCCGATCGCGATACGCGAACACGCCGGCTCGGATTAAGGTCTCTTTTACAGTTCGCAATAGACGGCCACGACCACCGCGATAACCTTTTGCTCTTTTGAATAACTTACGCTTCGCCTTTGTTCTGGCGGAACCTTTTGTTGTACGCATCGAATCTTTCTTTCATTTCGCCCCGATCAAGGCCCCAGACAAAACGGTCTGAAGTTGGTTGCCTTCCAGGTGCGTTTGTGTTCTCGTTTTAAAGAGTGGAGAACGGATTAACTCTAACTTAGTAGCTGTACTTATTAAGCGCCTTGGTCACTGACTTCACCATGCATTCGGCCAGCAAACGAGTTCCACGCAGGTTGCGTTTACGTTTTTGGCTGACCCGCACGTTGCGGTGGCTGGTGCCAGAGGCGCGGTGTTTAAGTTTTCCGGTGGCAGTCAGGCGGAACCGTTTTTTGGTTGCCTTATGCGTTTTCATTTTGTGCGACATGGCCGTCGTGGTCTTTCCAATGAAGTTACTGGGGATCGGCAAGCGTCTCACATCGAGATGCCCGCCAAATTAGAATCGAGGATTTTAGAAGGATTGTTCAGCTTTTTAAAGGTCTTTTCGCGGGTTATCCGCAAATCGGCCAATTTTGATCCTCCTGACGCGTCAGCAAAGTATCCAACAGCCCAAAATCTCGATTCTGCCAGCAAAAAGTCAAGTTTTCACCAATGAAATTGCCTACCGCTTGCCGGCCGTAAACAATAACGGGTACCGCAAAGCCCGTTTAACGACAAGCCGGCAGGCGACCGTGTTTAGGTCGCAAAAACGAAGTCGCCTGCCGGCTTGTCGTTAAACGGAGAACCGAATTTGGCCTCAAGGCAAAAATTAATCACCAGAGCAGAGAACTGACATGGAAACTGATAGCCGACTACCTTCAGGCGAATGGAACGGATTTTACCTGGAAGGGCGTCCCCAGCGTGGTTGGATGCATCTTTATATGAGCTTCGAAGAAGGTCGCATCAAGGGCGAAGGCACCGATTACGTTGGGCCTTGGACAGCAACCGGTTCCTATGACACCTCAACGGGCGTCTGTTCCTGGGTCAAGGATTACGTCGGCCAGCACAACGTGAACTACTTCGGACAGATCACCGAAAAAGGCATCTTGGGTGAATGGTCGATCGTGACCTCTGGGACGTTTCACATCTGGCCGCGCGGCCGCAACGAGATGAACGAACTGTATCTGAAACAAGATTTGGAAGAACCGGTTGGTCCGACCAGCCCGCGGGTTAGTCCCGTGATGGAGCCGGTGGAGATTTAGATCGTTTGTTGTGGATCGTCGTTGGGCTTCGCAACCGGGCGACTACGCGGGCAAAAATATTCCAAAGCGGCACGGGGGTGCCGCACTCCAAATTTGGAGTGCGTTTCTCCTGTAACGCTTTGGAATTTTTCACGATGAAAAAAACATTTTTGCATCAAGATGTCTTAACCTTCCCAATCGAGCGCAAATACTCAATCACCTCATCGGCCAATTGCTCCACCGGCAGGTCACCCTGCAAATGCACTTCCGGTTTCTCCGGAGCTTCATAAGGTGCATCGATGCCGGTGAAGCCTTTGATCTCACCGGCACGAGCCTTCTTATACAGCCCCTTGGGATCGCGCTGTTCGCAAATTTCGATCGGCGTGTCGACAAAAACCTCTACAAAGTCGACTTCGCTACCAGCGGCAACCACCGTCTTCCGCACCAGATCGCGGTCTGCGCGATAGGGACTAACAAACGCAGTCAACGCCAACATACCCGTCGAGCATAATATCTCGCCTACGCAGCCGATGCGGCGGATGTTCTCGGTCCGATCCTCGGCCGCAAACCCCAGACCAAAACGTTTGGCAAAATCATCGCCAAAGGTCTGCGCCAGCAGTTCAGAGCTCGCATTGAGCCCGTGGCGGATGTTGTCGCCGTCGAGCACAAAGCTGTTCTGTTTCAGCTCGAACAGCTTTGCATCGACGCAGTTGGCCACGGTCGATTTCCCGCTGCCGCTAAGCCCTGTGA
>CAKZVF010000238.1 GCA_937921995.1 uncultured Pirellulaceae bacterium | reverse complement strand
CGGTTGCAGCGGCAACCAAGCGGTCGCCGTCAGTATGCGAGAGCTTTCGCTGGGCTTGGTTGATGCTCGGGAGGCGATGCGTGTGTGGATGAAAGAAATTGGCGTCGGCTTGATCAACGGATTCGCACTCGGCCTGTTCATTGGTCTCTTGGCGTGGCTTTGGAAAGGCAATCCATGGCTGGGCATTGTCGTCGGTTGTGCGATGATGCTCAACACGATCATCGCGGTATCGCTCGGCGGAACATTGCCGCTGGTCATGCGGCGTTTCGGGCTCGACCCCGCACTCGCCTCCGGCCCGATCCTAACCACCGTCACCGACATGTGCGGCTTCTTCATCGTACTCAGCTGCGCCTCGATGATGCTGGATCGTTTGGTTTAGAAATATCTTTTTCTAAAACAGTTCAATTGCCATACCGGCTCAGATATACTGAGCATTGCTCTGAGAGAATTTGACCATCAATCTCAACAAATAGAGATCAACACTATGCAGAATATTACTCGCCGCAATCTCCTTAAGGCTTCCGGCTCAACCGCGGTTGCGGTCAGCTTGAGTGTAGGGCTGGGGTGCACAACCGCTGCAAGCGCGGAAGAACAAGCCGCCGAAGACGGTGACGTCCGCCTGGCGGTCATCGGTATCGGTGGCCGCGGACGCCAACACGTCAAAGTATTCTCAAAATGCAGCGGGGTAAAATTGGTGGCGTTGTGCGATGCGGATCAAGACCGCGTCGACAAAGCTGCCGCGGAACTCGAGGAAAGCGCGGGCAAAAAGATCGCGCGATTTACCGACTACCGGAAACTTCTCCAAAGCACCGACATCGACGCCGTTACAATCGCCACGCCAAACCACTGGCACTCGTTAATGGCGATTCAAGCGATGCAGGCTGGCAAGCACGTTTACGTTGAGAAACCTGTCTGCCACACCGTTTGGGAAGGCCGTCAAATGCTTAACGCGGAAAAGCAACATGACGTGATCTGCGCGGCTGGTTTTCAGAACCGATCGGTCAAAGGCGTGATCGAAGCGATGGCGATCATTCACAGTGGAGATTTCGGAGCGATCAAACAGGTGCGCGGTTTGTGCTACCGAAACCGTAAGAGCATCGGAAGAAGCAAACAACCGATCACTCCACCGGCGAGCGTCAATTACGACCTGTGGTTGGGGCCGGCGGCTGACTTGCCGATCAACCGGCCGAAACTACACTATGATTGGCACTGGGATTTTAACACCGGCAACGGAGACATGGGAAACCAAGGGCCGCACGAGATGGACCTGGTGCAATACGCGCTAGGCGACCTGAAGCGGCACCCCAAAACGGTCCAAAGTTTCGGCGGGCGTTTTGCCTGGAATGATGGAGGTAACACGCCGAACATGCAGTGCGCATTATTTGATTACGGGAATGGAATTCCTGTGATCTTTGAGGTCCGAAACCTGTATCAAAAGAACGAAGACGAAAAGCTTGTCGGAGCCTACGAGAGTCAATCGCAACCCAGCATTATTGTCACGATGGAACGGGGCGAATACCGCGGCGGTCGAAACGGCGGAACCATCACCGACAACGACGGCAAGGTCGTCCATCGTTTTAAGGGCGGCGACGATCACTATCAGAACTTTATTGATGCTGTGCGAAACAATGACCCCAGCAGTATCCGTTCGACTTTGGAGAATGCGTTCTATTCCTCGTGCATGTCGCATCTAGCGAACATATCTCTTTTGGCGGGAGCCGAGGTCAGCGAAGAACGGCTGGCCGCCGAACTGGGCGATGAACCTCTAACGACCGAATGCTTTCATCGTTTTCGTGAACAGCTGGATCTTTGGAACGTTGATCGCACCGAGACACCTTGGGTGATGGGTTCAAAGTTAACGTTTGATTCCGCGACCGAGCAATTTACCGATGGTGAAAACCGTGCTCAAGCAAACGAGTTACTACGCAGGAAAGACCGCGCGCCCTACGTGGTGCCAGAATTGGTAAACTGAGGTTCCGTTTGAAGTCTTACACAAATGGTGGGCCAGCCTGCTAAACATTCTTGATTATTTTTAGTCTAATTGCCGGCTCGCGTTTTTGCCCTGTCCTAGATCTTACGGTCGAAACGTAATTACAAACGGCTGTTCGAAACTTCCACTTTCTATTTCCCAACCCAATCATGCTTAAGAACTTAACGATTCTGCTTTTCGCGGCGTGCGTATTTTCCATCTTCCTTGAGACTTCCGCGGCAAAGGACGAAGACAAACCCAATGCCTCGGCACGTCCGAATATTTTGTGGATTACCATCGAGGACTGGTCACCGGATCTTTCCTGTTATGGCACCAAGGGGATTCAAACGCCTCATGTCGACGAACTGGCGTCTCAAGGCATCCGTTACCAGTGGGCCTTCACAACATCGCCGGTGTGTTCGACGTCGCGGTCGGCGATGATGACAGGATTCCACCAAAACTTCATCGGAGCCAACCAACATCGTTTGCAAGCTAGAGAAAAACGTCCGCTGCCGCATGGTGTGAAACCCATCCCGCATCTGATGGCCGAGGCGGGCTATTACACGGCGCTGATGAGCTGGAAGACGGATATCAATTTCGTGCCCTACAAAGGGGATGAATTGTTTATGGGAACCGACTGGAACCAACGCCAGCCCGACCAGCCCTTCTTTGCACGCATCACCTTCAGCGACACCCATCGCAGTTGGCGTCGCGACCCGGTTCGCCCAATCAGCGCTGACGACATTGAACTTCCGCCGTACTACGCGGACACGCCATTGATTCGGCGCGATTGGGCCAACGGGCTGGAACAAATGCAGTTGGTTGACCGTCAAGTAGGAGAGATCTTAAAACGACTTCAAGACGAAGGATTGGCGGA
>CAKZVF010000237.1 GCA_937921995.1 uncultured Pirellulaceae bacterium | reverse complement strand
TAGCTCCAGCGCCGCGACGCTGCCGGTGACGATGGAACGAGTCGAAGAGCACCTGGGCGTTGAGAAAGAAGTCAGCAGTTTTGTATTGCCCATCGGTGCAACGATCAATATGGATGGCACCAGTCTCTACCAAGCCGTCGCCGCGGTTTTCATTGCTCAGGTTCTAGGCATTGATCTCACCTTCCAAGACCAGGTCACGATCGTAACGACCGCTACGTTGGCGTCGATAGGATCTGCTGCGGTGCCGGGGGCGGGGATGGTGATGCTGGTGATCGTGTTGGAGGCAATCAACGTGCCGGCGTATGGTTTAGCGCTAATTTTTGCCGTCGATCGGCCGTTGGATATGTGCCGCACTGCCGTTAACGTTACCGGTGACGCGGCGGTGACGATGTTGGTAGCCGGCAGCGTCGGAAAATTGGGATCGCCGGATGTTAAAAACTGGGACGATAACTACGAAACACCCGCGGAAAACGAAACTAAGCCCGAGCCGTCGGCTGATTAGTTTGAGTTTCGCTTTGGAGCCGGCCAGGATCTGGGTTTGGTTCTCCATTTGGAGGGATTTTCATCTTCGTGTGTTGTCAGTTTGATGTCGTGGTGTCAAAACCGCGACGACACGGAATTGAATTTGGCCGGTGCGTTCCGATGTCTCTCCGGCGTCTCTTTCGCTGCATGAGCAGTGTGTTTTCCAGGCACTACGCGTTTGCCGGACTTGTTTTTCCACGTCTATCGAACGATGGCAGAGGGGCAACGTCGACAACGAGTCAATCCTTTTCTTTCAAACAAATTCAATTGGCACGTTCGATGCAATTTGTGTTCTTTCATGAAAGGCCGGCACGACGGCGGCCCATAAAAATGAAACTTCACACGGGATTGAGAACGATGAAAACTTTAATCAAGAACACACTTTTTTCTTTCGCAGCTTTGGCAGTCGCATTCGCGGGATTCGCGATGACCGCACAAGCTCAACAGCCGACAGTTGCTCAGCAGTACGTTACTCCCCAAGTGCTACCTCAGGTCATGCCGCAGATTCAACCCCAAAGTGAATTTTACTTTGGCATCAGCGTCCAACTGATCTCCAACGGCTACAACAAAACGCTTCGCATTGTTTCGGTCACGCCCGGCGGTCCTGCCCAACGTGCGGGGCTGGAGATTGGTGATGAAATCCAATCGGTCAACGGGCAGAATTTTTCTTACGCCCGTGACAGCTTCGAGGCGGCCAGAATGCTCAGCCAATTCGTTTCTACTTCAAACGTTGGCGGAGGACCTGCTCCGGCAGTAGCCGCAACTGCAGCGGTTGGGAATCAATACTACGTTCCCCAACCGGTCGCCAGTATGGTTGTGCGAAACGTTCGCAATGGACAAAACGTTTATGTAACCGTCCACCCGACACGCCGCTTTCAGGGAACACCTGCCCCTGCAGTCGCTGCTCCGGCGGCAACAAGCCAACTGCCCGCTGCCGGCACACGTTAAGAGAATCTGAAACCACGATTGAAGGATGAGCCCAGAGCCCTCGAATGTTTCGAGGGCTCTGCGTGTTTTTACACTATATAAAACCCAGAGGTCATTCTGAAGCATGCTGCTTCGCATGTTCTATTTGAGAACGCTTAATGGTTGCTTATCGAAATTGTTCCCCTGCAAAAGATTTCCGACGGCGGTTGTGGTGATGTAGTAAGCGAATTCTTGGTCAAAGTTCACCAACATCCCGACCAGTGCGCCTTTGGTGGAAACCAGTGCCGCCCCCCGTTGGTCGTAGTCCGAGCAGGCACCGATGAGCCAATTTACGTCCTCGGTGATATCTGAGCTTTCAACACTTTCTGAAACGCGCAGCAGTTCTTTTTGTTGGACTGTTAAAGCGGAAGACGGACGCCGCCTGTCCACACGAAACTCCGAAACGGCATGGTCGCCGGAGAATCGTGGCGCGACCACTCGCAGCAAGGGTTGTTTGGACACAATTCGATCGGTCACGGGAATCCGAATGTCGGCCGCGTTAAGGACGAAACGCCGATTCACCTCTAACAATACCCACTGCTGAGCGTTTGACAGCGCGACGACGTTGGCGACGTTGTCGGACATCGGTGGTGCTGTTTGGTTTTTTATTTGAGAGCTACTGCGTGCCGAGGATACTTTGATTTTGGTGGCTCCGGCAACTGCAGGAAGGCTGGTTAATAAATAGCCACGCGAATCGACGATGGTCCCCGTCGCGTAGGTGGTGCCTGCAGGTGATTCAATCTCCAGCAGCATCATGTAAGGCTTCAGTTGGGCGGCCTGATCTTTGGCAACCGAAGGGGACAGGTATGCGAACTTGGGCGGATCCAGTGGCGGTGCAGAGGGAGGCTTCTGCGTATCCTCTATTGCGCGAGGCGGTGGCGACTGTGGGCGCGCGTCGGAAAGTTCGGCTTCGGCTTCGACCTTGGTTACAGTGGGGATCGCCGAAAGATCGGTGACAGCAGGATTTGAGTTGGCGATTTGTTGGTCGTCTTGATCATCCCGGTTCCCCAATTGTCTTGCGACCAGTACCCCCGCGACCAGAGTACCAACAAACAAAAGGAAAAGAATGAGCTGACTACGGCGTTGCGCTTTGGCGCGATCAAGCATGATGGAGGATCGAATTTGGTCGGCGCGACTGACCATCGCCGGTGAGTCTTCTTTTTCGCGGGGGGCATTGTTTTTCCATGGCGTCGTTGAAGGAGTGTGATGAGACTCACTTGCTCTGGATGCAGTGTTGGCGCGTACGTTGGATTTTCCCGGCGCGAACAAATGGCCGCAGCAGGTGCATCGTGCTTGAGCGGTGACGTTGAGGTCCGCTTCGAGGACGAATTCGCAAATCGGGCATTCCAGCTTTACCAGCGACATCAGATTCCTTGATAGGTTCCCGGCGGATTTGCCCCAAGTCGGAATCTCACGTCAGAATGAGTTACGGCTTGAGGGTAACTTTGGGCGTGCGGCGTTTAGGATAACACGTTCGGCAAATTTCGCAGACCATGCCGTTGCAGCCGCGCGCCGTACAATATTCGCGGCCGTAAAAGATGATCTGTAAATGCAGTTTATTCCAAGTCGATTCGGGAAACAGCTTTTTCAGATCGGCTTCGGTCTGTTTGACGTTTTTTCCATTGGTCAGACCCCAGCGCTGCGCCAAGCGGTGAATGTGGGTATCGACGGGAAACGCGGGTACGCCGAACGCCTGAGCCATCACGACGCTGGCCGTTTTGTGGCCGACTCCGGGCAGGCTTTCCAGTGCCGCGAAGTCGGCAGGAACTTCGCCATCGTACTGGTCAACCAAGATCTTTGACAAACCCGCAATGGCTTTGGATTTCTGAGGCGAAAGTCCACAGGGACGAATGATTTCCAATATCTTCTGTTGGGAGATCTTGGCCATCTTCGCCGCCGAATCGGCCAGTTTGAACAGCGCCGGCGTTACTTCGTTGACCTTAAGATCGGTGCACTGGGCACTCAACAGCACCGCGACCAGTAACGTGAATTCGTTTGTGTGATCCAGCGGAATCGGCGGATTAGGATATAGCTGAGTAAGTTTTTGCAGAACATATTCAGCGCGTTCAGCTTTCTTCATCCTATTCTTTTTCGTCTTCAGCGGCCGGCGTTTTATCATCGGCGTTCTTTTGGGAAGCTTCGTCCTGCTCGGGTTGCTTCTCTTTTGCCTTTGGCGAATCCTCTTTAGCGGTTACCTCTTCAGAATCATCGCCGCTGGGTTTTTCTTCACTGGAAGCATCTTCTTCGGAAGTGTCTTCTTTTGTCTCGTCCTCGGTGGGTTCTTCTTCGGTGGTTTCTTCTGCTTTGGACTCTGTATCTTCGGCCGCTTCTGGTTCACTGTCCTCGGCAGAGGTCATTTCTGGTTCGTCAGCAGCGTCTTCATCATCGAATGACTTCGTCTGGGGTTCGGCAGGCGGTGGGACCGGAGCCTCTTCTTTTTCTTCGGGATCACCGACCTTGCGAAATTTGTATTCGTGGTCGCGTTTGCGAATCACTTCAGCCGAAATGATGTAGTCAGGAGCGGCGTTGGGAATATCCGTCTCCTCCCCGTTGATCTCGATCGCCGTACGGACCAATTGATCGGTGACCGCGTGACCATCAATAATGCGTCCGAACACGGTATGTTTGCCGTCAAGATCGGTGGTTCGTTCAAGCGTAATAATGAACTGGCTGGCACCGGTGTCACGCGACCGCGTCACCGCCATGCTCAGCACGTCGGTGAAGTGCGGTCGTGCATCAGGTTTGTAGCACTCGCAGTAAATCTTATAGCCGGCAGTTTTTCGAGAGGCATCTTTGCGGGTGGGTCCGCCTGTTTGGGCGCGGAAGCTTTCAATGACGCTGTGGAACAAACAATCATCATAGAAACCACTTTCGACCAGTGAAATATAGTTCGCGACGGCCTGCGGAGCTTCATTCTCATAAAGTTCAACGGTGATATCGCCTTTGTTCGTTTTCAACAAAACCCGAGGAAGGTCGTCTGCTTTGTGTTCGCGCTGGCGAATCAGCGCTTCATCAAAAATCTCTCGCGCACCGATCTTGATACGACCGGCTTTGGCGGCATACTCAAAATAGGCGGGGTGAATACCGGCGGCAATCAGTTGATCGCATGCCATAAGCACTTCACGATCTTTTCCGCTGTTGGCGTCGTTGAGCAAAATGCCCATGACGGTTTGGATGTTCTCTTGATTGCTTGGGTCTGCGGAGATCGCGGCGAGGCTACTTTGCTTTAAGTCCTCGATCGTGTCGTTGAGTTCGTCCAAGACGTCTTGGTATTTAC
>CAKZVF010000236.1 GCA_937921995.1 uncultured Pirellulaceae bacterium | reverse complement strand
CGATGTTCATTTTGGTAACCGCCTGATTTGTTCAGCGCGTTGCGATAGGTCCCATCGGACAGCGTCGACCCCTCGTACTCGATCGCCAGCTCCAACACCTCGACCATGCGGCTGTGAATTCTGTTCCACTGCGGGCCGCTTAAACGATTGCAGCGCGCTTGGGGGTGAACGCCGGCCAGGTGCAAAATTTCGCTGGCGTAGAGATTACCGATGCCTGCGACCGCCGATTGATCCAGCAGCGCCACTTTGACTTCGCGGCCTGATTTTCTAAACCGCTGCCGGAACTGTTCCGGTGAAACCACCATGGCGTCGGGGCCAAGTTTTCCGCTGAGCAGTTTTTCTTGGTATTGGGCGTCGGTCAAGCAGCAGACGTTGCCTAGGCCTCGCCGATCCCAAAACAAAAGTTCCTTCACCGGGCAGTTTTTCAGCTGCATGCGGAAACGCAAATGTTCTTGGGTCGGAGGATCTGAGATCAGCACCAATCCTGTCATCCGAGGTTCAAAGATCACGCGATCGTCGTTTTCGGTCACAACGACCACCCGTTTGCCCAACCGATCCACCCGCTGGATCTTTTGCCCGGCGACGCGTTTGTTCAGTCGGTCGATGCGCGGGGTGATGGCGATGGGGCGCTTGCAGCAGGGGGTACGCTCTGCTGCGACAATTGAGGCACCCACGATCGAAAGGATCCCGCGTCGCATCGTTTCCACTTCTGGCAGTTCAGGCATCAAGTTCTCGTTTTGAGGCGCGTTTTGTGGCTAAGTAAGTCATGAGGCTGTGAGTAAAATACCGTGCGTTACTTGAAAACGCCACAATACGGTTCAAACAGACGTAAACGCAATGATTGACGGTTGACGTTTTGGCAACGGGATTCGAAAATCGCGACTCATAAACCTATTGGAATAACGCGGACACTATGGCCTCATCTTTTCTTGACCAACCCAGCCCTGATGCGGCGCTTCCAGATGATAAAGGCCGTTACGGTGATTTTGGCGGACGCTTCGTGCCCGAAACCCTGATCGCGGCATTAGATCAGCTCGAAACCGAATACTTAGCGGCCCGCAAGGACCCCGTTTTTCAGCAGCAGCTGGACGGGCTTCTACGTGACTTCGTCGGTCGACCTTCGCCGATGTATTTTGCGCGGCGGCTGACCGAGCGCTGTGGGGGAGCTCAAATTTGGTTCAAACGCGAAGATCTCAACCACACCGGTGCTCATAAGATTAACAGCACCATCGGCCAAGCGCTGTTGACGCTACGGATGGGAAAAAAACGAGTCATCGCTGAAACGGGTGCCGGTCAACACGGTGTGGCCACCGCAACAGCGTGTGCACATTTTGGACTTCCTTGCATAGTCTACATGGGTGAAGAAGACATTCGCCGGCAATCGCCCAACGTGCAATCGATGCGGACCATGGGCGCTGAAATTCGACCTGTGACGACCGGTTCACGCACCCTGCGCGATGCGGTCAACGAAGCGATGCGCGATTGGATGGGCAGCGTTTCGGACACGCACTACATTCTCGGGTCAGTGGTTGGCCCTCATCCGTTTCCAATGATCGTCCGAGATTTTCAGTCCATCATCGGCCGCGAAACGATCGAGCAATCTCAGACCCGTTTTGGTCGGCTGCCTGATGCGGTGGTGGCATGTGTTGGCGGGGGAAGTAACGCGGCAGGCATGTTCTACCCGTTCGTTGCGGGAACTGATGTTCCGCTGATTGGCGTCGAAGCCGGTGGTCACAATGACCAACCCGGACAACACGCCTCAAGTTTGACCTACGGGAAACCGGGCGTCCTCCACGGCAGTTTCAGCTACGTTCTCCAAGACGACGACGGTCAAACCGACGATGTGCATTCGGCGTCGGCCGGTTTGGATTATCCCGGAGTCGGCCCAGAACACAGCCATTGGAAGAAAACGGGACGTGTTGAATACCGCAGCTGCCGCGACGATGAGGCGCTGGCGACGTTTGATTTGATCGCGAAAACCGAAGGCATCTTGCCGGCCTTGGAATCCTCCCATGCGATCGCCACCGGTATGGAGGTCGCCAAGGAACGCGGCAAAGATGAGATTGTGGTCATTTGCCTGTCGGGCCGCGGCGACAAAGACGCTGCCGAGATCCAGCGTTTGCGAGCCGAGATGAACAGTTAATGGCAGATGGACATTGAAAGTGTCAAGTTTCTCATTTCTAATTTCCGATCTCAAATTTCGAAATTTAAAATTCAAAATCCGAAATTCAAAATCAGACCTCAAAAGCCCAAATTCCAAATTTTTGAAACTCTAAATGTCATCCATCGACGATCTGTTTGCACGGCTGAAATCCGAAGGCAAGAAAGCCTTTATGCCTTTTGTTACCGCTGGTGACCCTGATTTACAGTTCACGCAAGATCTACTTAAGTCGTTGGATCAGTCCGGATGTCATTTAGCCGAACTGGGTATCCCCTACAGCGATCCGATTGCCGATGGCCCCGTGATTCAGGCTTCTTACACCCGTGCACTCAATGGCGGCGTGAAACTGGATGCGATTTTCGATATGGTGAAAACGACCACGTCAGAGATTACGATGCCGATCGTCACGATGGTCAGTTATGCAATCATTTATCGACAAGGGTTAGATGAGTATCTTGCTCAGGCCAAAGCCGCCGGGGTTGCCGGCGCGATTGTGCCCGACATGCCCGTTGATGAATCGGCCGAATTTGCTCAAAAGTGTCGTGAAGCAGATTTCAGTTTGATCCAACTGATCACGCCGACCACCACCCAGCAGCGCGCTATCGAAATTGCCAAGCAAACCACGGGCTTCATTTACTACGTTTCGATCGCGGGCATCACCGGCGAACGCACGGAATTGCCAACTGATCTGCTGGAGAATCTGAAGTGGTTGAAGCAGCAAACTGATTTGCCGATCTGCGTCGGTTTTGGCATCAGCAAACCTGAGCACATTGAATTGCTCAGCCCCGTTGCCGACGGCATGATCGTGGGATCCGCCATCATCAGAAAGATTGCCCAGGCGCATCCGGAAGAAGGATCGAAGTCAAAAGCGGACGTGATTGCTGAGGTAAACAGTTTCGCCAAACAGATGCTTTCCGCCACGTAGACCCGTTTGTAAAACCGCCGGCCGCACAAAAAACGGTCTAAAAACAATGCCGGGCATATTGGGCCACCATATTTGTACCGGTAAAATGGGTTGATGCCTGACGCACCGGAAAAATCGCCCGCCGAACTGCTCACGCAACCGGTGCAATTTCTCAAAGGCGTCGGCCCTGCCAAGGCCGAACTGCTGGAGAGGCTGAATCTACGCAACGCCGCAGATGTGCTGTTCTTTTTCCCGCGTTCCTATCAAGACTTCACCGTCTTGCACAACATCAGCGATTTGGCCAACGAACAACTGGCCAACGTGGTCGGCGTTGTTACCGATGTTGACCAGCACACGGCTCAGTCTGGCGCGCATATTAGCTACGTGATGATCAAGCAAGGCAATCACTACTTGCGCGGAATTTGGTTCAACCAGTCTTTTCTGCTGAAAAAGTTCTGGCCCGGTCAGCAAGTGATGCTTCAAGGGAAGGCCAAGTTTCAGGGTGGGCGGTTCCAAATGAGCCACCCCAAAACGACTTGGATCGAATCCGATCAGTCGCTGGAAGAACAGAAGTGCTTGCTTCCCGTTTATAAATTGACCGACGGGATTTCACAGAAGCAAATCCGTAACATCGTTGCCGGCGTTGTTGATCAGTGTGCGGATATTGTGACCGAGGCGTTTCCTGAAGATCTTCGACAACGATTGGAGGTCTGCGGGATCGCCGAAGCCATCCGGCAAATCCACGCGCCCAAGAGCCATGAAGAAGTTGAAACCGCGCGGCAGCGGTTGGTCTATCAGGAACTGTTTATTTTGCAATTGGCGCTCGCGATTCGGCGGCATCGTATCCGCACCGAAAATCAATCGCCGGCGCTTGCGTTGACGCCCAAGATTCGTGCTCGGATGCTAGGCCGGTTACCGTTTGAACTAACCGAGTCGCAGTTGACCGCGCTCCAAGAGATCGCGGACGGCATGGGCCAACCGTATCCGATGAATCGTCTGCTTCATGGCGAAGTCGGTAGCGGCAAGACGGTTGTGGCCGTTTGCGCGATGCTGTTGGCGGTCGCTCACGGCTATCAAGCAACCATCATGGCCCCAACGGCGATTCTGGCGAATCAACACTTTCAGACGCTGACAAAACTGCTGGCCAATACGCGTGTGCGGATGGCACTGTGGACAGGTGGCGTCAAAGGAAAGGCACGAACCGAAGCGGCAGAGAAAATCGCCAGCGGAGAAGTTGATATCGTTGTCGGGACGCAGGCGGTGGTCGCTTCGAAGGTTCCGTTTAAGAATCTGGGATTGGTGGTGATCGACGAACAGCATAAATTTGGCGTTCGCCAACGGGCGATGCTAAAACAGTCCGGACACGATCCGCATTACCTGGTGATGACGGCCACACCGATCCCGCGCACGATATCCATGACGCTGTTCGGCGATCTGGACGTTTCAACTTTGCAGCGCACCAGCGGCATCGGCCAAAAGGTAAATACCTATCTCGGCAAAGAAGAAAGTCGTGACCCGTGGTGGGAGTTTGTTCGAAAGAAGCTTCGTGAGGGCCGGCAAGCGTTCGTGATTTCGCCTTTGGTCGACGGCGATGATGATTCCCAGCTGAGCAGCGCTGAACGCATGTTCGAGATGCTGTCCAACGGTCCCTTCAGCGACTTTCGCGTCGACCTTTTGCACGGGCGGCAAACGCCTGAAGAGAAAGACGCGGCGATGGCTGATTTCGCCAGCGGCAAAACACAAGTCATCGTTTCGACCACCGTTGTCGAGGTCGGCATCGACGTTGGTAATGCGACCGTGATGACGATCGAGTCGGCCGAACGGTTTGGGTTGTCGCAATTGCACCAGCTGCGTGGGCGGGTGTGCCGTGGGCAACATCCGGGGTTCGTTTGCGTTTTTGCATCGTCCGATGATCCCGAATCCAACGAGCGTCTTAAGGCTTTTTCGGAGAACGACAGCGGGTTTGAGTTGGCGGAAATTGATTTGCAGATTCGCGGCCCCGGCAATCTGTTCAGCACTCAGCAAAGTGGCTTCCCGCCGCTGATGATCGCCGATTTGGTACGCGATGCCGAAGTGTTGGCGCGGGCTCAAAAGGACGCGCGGAAGTTGATTGCTGAGGATCCCGACCTTCAAGATGAATCATTGCTACGTTTGCGGCAATTAGTGTTTGCAAGATACGGACGGGCGCTGGCGATCAGCGACGTTGGTTGAACCTAGGGCATGGTTTGCTTATAACCTTATCCATAATCACCAACAAAATTCACAAAGATCGCCGTG
>CAKZVF010000235.1 GCA_937921995.1 uncultured Pirellulaceae bacterium | reverse complement strand
ACGACACGGCTCTTAATCGCTTGCCACTGGTCGTCCGTCCAAGGTTCCGCGGGGCCACTTGTGATTCCAGCCATTAGCGCTTGTTCGATTTCGCCCTGCTTTTCGCTTGCTGCGGCAACTAACGCTGCGATATACTCGCCGACGCTTGAATAGCCGGCTTGCTCGGCTCCTTGGGAAACATACGACACTAGATGGTCTGGCAATTCAACGGGGATGCTTGACATCGAAATTCTCGCTTTCTCTGATGGTTCGCGACCGACAACATGGTTTTTACGCAAAGCCCCTCCGGGGACATCTTCGGCGTGGATTCGACCGCGTTTCCCTTATACAATCAAAATCAGACTCAGACCATCTTCGCTTTGGTGGCGACGATGTCGTAAAAACCTTCCGTTATCGGCCTCCGGACAATCACAATGTCAGATCGTTCACCAATGAACCGCTTAGTGGTTCGCAAGACCACCCTTCAAGATCAAGATGACAGTGGTATGATCTTGGACGCAACTCCGTCCGAGCGCATCGGAATGGTCTGGCAATTGACGCTGGACGCTTGGACTTTTCTGGACTCGAACATTGCTAAATCCGAATTTCAAAGACATGTTGGTCGCGTTGAACGACGCAGAAGCTGACTATCTCGTTGTCGGAGCTTACGCGATGGCGGCCCACGGATGTCCGCGCTCGACGGGTGACATTGATTTTTGGGTACGCCCAACGCCTGATAACGCGGCACGCGTCTGGAATGCTCTTGCGTCCTTCGGAGCCCCGATGGCAGAAATTGCCGTTGAGGATTTCTCAACTGCCGGAGTCGTTTTTCAAATCGGAATCGCGCCTCAACGCATTGACGTAATGACTTCTGTTTCAGGGGTTGATTTCGATGATGCCTGGCCTAATCGCCTGGTCGCTGACCTCGATGGCTTGCGAGCTAATATCATTGGTCGAGATCAATTACTTCAAAACAAAATCGCATCGGGACGGCCGAAGGATATTGTTGATGTAGAACTCCTTCGCTCGGAAAAATTATAATGCACGAGTTCGACAACATGGTTTTACGCGAGGCATTAGGGGTCCGTTTGTTCTGGCGATCGGGGTTCTTGCGGTGGGTTTTCGGACGCCTCTTCATCTTCTTGGAGTGCATCTTTTCGGCGTTGAATAAATGCCAATTGCCGTTTTGCCATGATGGCAACTTCGGCAAGTGATTCCGTACCGGAGCATTTGACAAAAATCTTCGACAGGTACTTCTCGGCAACGTCCAGCTCTTTGGATGATTGAGCCCGCGCTGTGTTTGCGACCATGCGCATCAATTCCTCTTTCGAATCGGGCAGCCTTATCTGTTTTGAAAGCTGATTGAAGCGCTTCTTTGACTCGAAGAATACGTGCCTCTGATCGCCCACAGGGTCCACCGTTTGAGTCAGTTGCAGATAACGTGTTCGCGCTTGGTCTTCATCGCCGTCTATTTCCAGTTGATAGGCCTCGGTGAACTGCTGAGTCTCCTCAGACTGCAGGATCGCGTTGTTGACGCCTCGTTTGGCCAAGTCAACTAACATCTTTTGTCGCGCTTGATAGTACAGCTCCTCCGCATCACCGGCAAAGGGACTTTGCGATTGCATCAATGGTTTCATTTCGAATGACGCGCTCCGCCATTGGTCTGGCGAATTGCTCTCAACCTGTTCGCGCGTTTTTTTGATCAGTTCTTCGGTGCTGGGTGGCATGGCCAGCCAAACCGCCAGCGCCGCCACCACTGCCAACGCTATCATCAAAAATGGTACCGATTGAAAAAAAGAACCGCTGGACGCGTCTGGATCACTTTCACCACTGCCTAGCAGCCGCTGGGCCTTCGTTTTATCCGTACCTTTGTTCAGCGGATTGAAGTTGCCAGAAATCTGGGACGCCGCCGATTTTTTAGTAGCGTCGATGTTTTTGATTTCTTCGAACGCCAACACGATCTCGCGCGCTGAATGGGGACGCTGTTTATGGTCGGGGGCGAGCATGCGGGTGACGATTTGATCTAACCAGATCGGGCAATTCATGATGTGATCGGTGACCGAAGGGGCGGGCTGGGTTTGTTTTTTCTTCGCCAACCGACCCATCGAATCCAATTCGTAAGGCAGTTTCCCCGTCAGCATTTCAAACAGAATTACGCCCAACGCATAAACGTCGCTCTTCCGCGTTGCCCCGTCGATGAATTGCTCGGGTGCTTGGTAAGCAGCGTTGTCCATTTTCCGTTGCTTGGCCGCATCCCAGCGCCGGCGTCCGATCTGATTCAGCCGTAGGCCAGTGACTTTGATTCTGTGGTCGGGAGTGACCAAAATTTTCGTCGGAGACAGAGCGCTGTGAATCAAATTTTTCTCGTGGAGGTAGCTGAGCATCTCCGCAATCTGCCGGCCGTACTCGACGACCAGATCAGGCGTCAGTTTTCCACGCCGTGCCAATAATGACGACAGGGACTCTCCGTGAATTAATTCCGACGCGAAGAATATTTTTTCTTCATGGGCACCCGCGCCGTACACCCGCACAAGGTTCTCATGCCGCAGCTTCTGAAGTTCTTTGACCTCGACTTGGATTTTCTTCAGCGCCGTCTGCCAAGTAATTTTCCGGGGGAACTTGATGAACTTTAGGCTTACGTCGCGGTCCTGGACGATCTGTTTGGCGTGATAGACCTTCTGCCGGCGGTTGTTGCCCAATTGTTTGACAATCAGGAAAGGGCCTACTTGAGTGTTATCCAAAACAGCGATCCGCAAAAAGGGTAGGGCGAGGGGCGGCAAGCGTAGACGTGGAGGTCAGCGCTGCCTACATCAAAATATACAATAGCCAAGCCCCGCAGGCCAATCTTGTCGCAGATGTTTGCCGCAAAGCGCTGGCCGCGGGGTTCGAAGCCAAAAGAAGAAACATCGGGAAAACGTGACTCAGGAGAACCAGCGGCTAGCGCCTTGCCGCTAACAAACAGAGTCCTCCAGATTCGAAGCAAGGACCATCGAGTATGACCTACCCGAATCGGTCGGCTACGCGAAACGGCGAAGCCCCCGCGCGTCGGCAAAAGGTTTAAATCGCAGAGTGCCCTCAGATCACAGAGACTCTTAACTTATTTGGGAAATTGGCGGCAGTATTCGTAGACCCCCATCGTCGTCGCGGTCACGACGTTGTAACTGAAAGGCATTCCATAGACCGGGATCTCAATGCAGTCGTCGACCACGGCAAGTTCTTCGTCGGTGATCCCGTGGCGTTCATGGCCGATCAGCAATGCCGTTTTGGCTTGGTAGCGATATTCATAGATCAAGTGCGAATCATCGGTTTGTTCTAAACCGACGATGCGGTATCCGTCCTGCTTCAGGTTCTTCAAAACCGGAACCAATGATCGGCGTTTTTCGATCGTCACATGGTCGGCCCCGTCCCGCGCGATCTTGGGATCTACTTTCGAAGGGCCGGACGTGATGATACGTGTGATTCCAGCGCAACCGGCCAATCTCACCATACGGGACAGATTGACTTGGCTTTTCAGCGCCGGCACCACCAACACCAACTGACGCGGTTTTGACAACGACGTCAGCGGTTTGTGGCGAACGTGGACAGCACACACGTGGATTCAATCCAATGAACTTGAGGAAAGACACGCCGGGTAACTGACGAGCGTTTGGGGGGGGCGTGCGTGGGCGGGTTGAGGCCCCACCCTGCGGCTGCGACGCGCGACGGAGTCCGGCGGTGGCACTTAAAACGGGATGTCGTTTTCTTCGTAAGATTCAGCAAACGCTTCGTTGGCGGCTTCGGCAGAATCACTGGCGGTGTTTCCACCTGCTGAGACGACTTTGAAACTGATGGCTTCAGCGCTGAGGAAATACTTCGTTTCGCTGTTAGCGTCCTTTTGCCATTTGCGTCCGGACAACTGGTAGGCAATCTCAACTTCGTTTCCGACAGACATTTCGTCGACGGTGTCGCAGGAGTCGCGTACGAATTCGACCGGGATGTAATTCGTGAAACGGCCGTTGTCTTGTTCCAGCACGACCAGACGCTTACGGAATCCCTTTTGGCCGTACGTTTTTGTTTCTTCGATCAAGTGGACGATGCCACGGACTTTTGTTTCACTCATAATACATTCTTCGAAAAACTTAAACTTGCTTCATTCAGACGCTGCCACTTGCACCTACGCGTATTCTCAAATGCGGAAATGCGAAAATACGATTGGAAAAATGGCGAGCCCCAAGATCATACCCGATCGCCGCCACAGCGAAAGAAACTGAGTCTCGAAATCGCTTGATTTGAGCGAAGATTTGACGTGGCCGCAGGTGGTTGCTTTAATGATCGCTTTAATCCGCGACATTGACCGATTTTAATATCAGCAGAAAGCTTCCATGGCCAAGAAAATTGATTGGTACTACCACCGCAAGGGCTGAAAGACTTGCACCAAAACGCAAGAGTTTCTTGCAAACGCGGGCATTGAGCCCAAAGTGATTGTCGATGCGAAAAAGGACGTTCACCAAAAGGCCGAAGCGCTGAAGCTGATTTCGGCCGCGACGTCCATCCACGCCGCCAAGGGCAAAAAGATCGTAGAAGTCGACCGGAAGAAGTCCGACACCACCGACGAGGAAATCCTGAAAGTGGTGCTCGGCCCGACCGGCAACCTCCGCGCTCCAACGCTGGTGATGGGAAAAAAGATGATCGTCGGTTTCAACGACGAGATGTACGCCGGGCTGTTCGGGTAGCGTTTGGACGCTGATAGCGGTTCCGATGGTGGCTCAATGATCTCGCAGACTCACCGCCTGTTTATGGCGGATATTTTTGATGCGCTGACGCCAAGGCTTGCTACTGGCCAAACCACCCCAGCTTGGCCGCAGCCCCGTGTCTTTCTCTATTTCTGAAAAAAATAAAATTGGTGCGTGATGTCTCGTTCGAATGGATCACTCATCTTACGCGGGGTGGTGGAAATACGAGCGACTTTGAACCTTTGTGTGAAAGGGAGGGGCTTTGATCAGACTATCGAACTTCATCGTCTGTACCTTCATTTCGACGCTGCTCTGCTCGGAGGTAGGAGCTCAGCATCTGACACTTTCCGGTTTTCAGAAACAGGTTCAGCGGCGAGTGGCACGTGATCAAGCGGTGCGATACGCATTGATAGAGCTAGAACGAAACACGACAGGCGAAGCCTATCAAAAGAAGTACTACCGGGCCGCGAAACGCGCATCGGATGTTGACGAACAAAACGTTGCTTGGTTACGCAAGCAAGTCGCGCAGATAGGTATGCCCGCACCTTCGGTGCTTGGACGGGAATGCGCCGAAGGATTTTTCCTGCTGATCATCCACGCGGATCGTGATCGAGAGTTTCAACGCGAATGCATACGGTTAATGAAACAGGAGCCTGATGAATGGCCTGAGTCCTATGTTAACAAGCTAAAACTTAGAGTGTCCTTGCCGCTGCCGAGGAAGCTAGAGCAACTCAAACCGGATGAAAAGAAAAACAAAACCAACGCAGATCAGGTTCCAACATTAGGTGATGCCTGGAGGATTGTCTTGAACTGGCCACTGAAACAGATCGCTCCGCCTGAAAGTGCTCAAAAATGCAACCAAAGCAAATTAAAAGATCAATAACGAACCTTGTCGGGCGAAAACCTCTCTGCCCCCAAAAGAAACCGGCCGCCAATGTTGCCTGGTTAAAAGCCAAACAAGCGCGAAGCACGAACGAGCGAATTTTTCATGGCATCTGATGATTCACTCGCTTCGTGCTTGTTTTTTGCCAACCCGACATGCAGGCGGGGATCGCACCGCCTTACCGTTGCACCTTCTCCAACGCCAGTTCGAAATACTTGGCCTCTTCCTTCATGCCGTTGTCATGACAAAATTTGGCTAAGTCCTTGAACCTTTTGGCTGGACGGCAGCCGGTCGCAAACAAAAGTTTCGCATGACACTGAGGACACAGTCCCAGCGGTTGCCTATCCGATTCCTCCAAATGATTGCTGCCTTGCATGTTGCACGCAAACAGCGCGCAGTGTTTCATCGAGAACATATGCCCCGTTTCGTGCGTGGCCAATTTTACGGTGCGCTGCAAACACTTCAAAAACGCTTCGTCGCTGTCTGCGGGATTGCCAAACCGGTTTATCGACCACACCCCGACTCGATCGCGCAGCATCGCATAACCAAACACAAAATTCCATCCATCGCCGGGCCACAGATCCGCTTCGGTGAATGCAATCGACGCAAAAGCGTCCTCGGGAAGTTCCGGAGCCAGCACCTCCTCCAGAATATAAGACGTCAACCATTGCTTAACCTTCCACTGCGGATGCTCGCGCCGCGCCGAATCGGGAATCGAAGATTCGGGTTTGGCGTTCAAAATAACCGATTCACATTGGTAGTAGAGCGACAGGAACTCGCTGCTAAGTCTGATCAGTTCAGTTTGCTTCTCCGAGAAATCACCGATAGGCTGCACGTACAATTTGTTGCGGCGATGGGTAAGCACGTTGGGCCGAATCTTGACATATTGAGCAAACGTTTGACCTGATTCTTTGTGTTGATACAACCACTGCCCCGGCAGCGCATCGCCCAGCGGTTTGTGAATCGGCTTCAGGAGACGAATCGTTTTGCGAATCTCCGCCGGGCGTAGCGGCTGCGATGCAGCGGGGGCTTGAAAGGCGTGAGCCGAGTTTCCCGACAGCAGGAGTGTGAAAAAGATCGTCACCGTCCATCGAAGGTCGCTCATGGATTTCATCCGTTCTGTTGATCAACAGGCAAAGGCCAGAGGAATTTACACGTTTTGATTATAGCTGATCTAAAAACAGAAGGGTCAAACTGCTTCAGCCCAGCGGGCGGCGGGTCCGGTGGCTGACGCCACCGGCAGTCCTTGTATCGGCCTCCGGACTAAGGTGTGTGCATTGGGCCTGTGTCGGTACCGCTACGTGAGCATTGTCACTGACAACTTCTGCTTAGCAGGCCAAGGGAACACTGATCCGCACTAATCTTGTTCCGCACAAGGCTCACACTAGCCAGCTCAAACACCATTTCAATTCGCCAAACACAGGCAAAAGGCAAACGCCCACACACAAAAGGCACCACCATTGACCTTGACGCGGTTTCGGTAGATTGGGAAAAGTAGGGCTGGATTTTATTGCCGCTATCCTAACCGCTGCCGAAGGTTCAATGTCAGTAACCGATCCGGAACTCGCTTCCCCAACGAACGATCCAACAGTAAAAGTCTTTTGGGCGATCGCGATTGGCCACCTGTTGCTATGGGTTTTAATCTGCGTTGTCACTCAGCCGAATCTTCCGTTGGACATGGTCGAGATGATTTATTGGGGGCAGCAATGGCAATGGGGCTATCACAAGCATCCACCGCTGCCGGCGTGGACGGCGGCTGCCGTTTGGGAATTCAGCGGCAACCAACCTTGGGCCATGTACCTGACGGCTCAGTGCACGATCGTCGCAACCTTTTGGGCGGTGTGGAAGCTTGCCCGCGAAATCGTTTCGCCTTGGTTGGCGATTTGCAGCGTGACGGTGATGGAGGGTTGTTACTACTGCAGCTACATGGTCAACGACATCAACAATACGATCATGACCCGTCCGATGTGGGCCCTGGCGATTCTGTTTATGTATTGCGCGCTGGTTCGACCAAAACAATCGCAGCGCACGCTCTATTGGTGTCTGTCGGGCGTCGTGATTGGGCTGGGCATGTTGTGCAAGTACTACATGGCCGTTTTAGTCATCGCATTTTTGGCGATTCCCATTTTGATCCCTCGTACCCGCGGCGCGCTGAAGACTGCGGGCCCGTGGTTGATGGCGATGATTTCCATCGGCATCTTTGTTCCG
>CAKZVF010000234.1 GCA_937921995.1 uncultured Pirellulaceae bacterium | reverse complement strand
GGAGACCAGGGGGCTCTCTTACTTCCTGCTACGGAACTCAATCCGTCGTTTGGTTCTGCAACGATAGAGCTGCAACCGCCTGCGCCTATTCTGTTGGGAGATATTAACTTGGATGGCATCGTTGATTTTTCTGATATCTTCGCTTTCATCGCGGTTCTATTCTCCAGAGAGTATCAGCTTGAGGCGGACCTCAACGAGGACGGAGCGGTGAACTTTTTGGACATCCCGTATTTCATTACGTACTTGAATGGTTAATCATGCGACGCGTCAAATTTTGACAGGCTTGGCGAAGGGAGCTATACTGCACGGCAAGAGGTACCTCAATTCAACGTGATAGGTGGTCGCCGTGTTCAAGAACGTTTTGCTCGCTGTTGCGGTCGCGATGGCCAGTCCGTCATTTGTTGCTGCTCAGGATATCTTTTGGTCCTTTAGTCCCACGGCATTAGAGACTTCCTTCTCAGGAGCGCCCGGGGACACTGCAGCGGCCTATATTTTTTCTGACAGAAATTTTGGCTTTGACGCCATGGATCTCCACTTCACGGCGAGCGATTCCAGCGTGGTTAGGTTCACCGGCGGCGAGGCGTTCAATCCTACGTTTTTCACGATCGGTGGTACCCGGTTTGATGCGGCTTCTGTAGTTGTTGAACCATCTGGGGATACTCCCGTGGGTGATACATGGGAGCTGTTCGTAGTGAACGTTACGCAAAATGGAATCATCCCCGCAGTGGGGGAATTGTTCGATCCCGATTTCGTTCCAAACGTGGGACCTGATGGGGCTTTCTTACTCGCGCGGGTCGACTTTGAAATTCTTGACGTCGGTACCACGCAATTAGAATTCAATTTGGGATTACAAGGTGCGTTGCAGCTTCCTGAGAACATACTTGATCCAACTTTTGGTTCCGCAACCGTCAGCACAGAAGGCTTAAGCTTACTTTTGGGCGACATTAATTATGATGGTGCCGTCGACTTTCTTGACTTCTCGCCATTCATTTCCATTCTTTTAAATTACCGATATCAATTCACAGCGGATTGCAATCAGGACGGCGTGGTGAATTTTCTTGATGTCGGACCCTTCATCGCAATCGTCAGCAGTCAATAGTCTGACGATTGTGTGCGGCAATGTCCGCGATCACACGAGTGACCCATTGCAGTTCGTAGATTCTCAACACAAATGGTAGTAGTCATGTTTAAGAAATTATTTGTCGCGGTTGCGATTGTGATGGCCAGCTCCGCCTTGGTTTCGGCTCAGGATATTTTTTGGTCATTCAGTCCAACGGAGGCAACCGCCAGCACCAACATTGGTGCCGTCGGTGATGCTGGCTCGGTCTACATTTTTTCAGACGGGCTGTTCGGCTTTGACGCAATCGATCTGGATTTCAGTGCGAGTATTTCAAATGTGATTAGCTTCACTGGGGGAGAGGTGTTCAATCCAACATTTTCCACGATTGGTGGTGAGAGGTTTCATGAGCCTGAGATAACCATCGCTTCGACAAATAGCGCGGGGCAAGATGGAAGCTCTGGTAAACTTTTTGCGGTGAACCTGGCACAGAATGGAGTGGATCCAGCATTGAGTTCCTTTGATTCCGGATTTGAACCGGGCGTGGGCCCTAATGGCGCTTTTTTGCTGGCGCGATTGGACTACGAGGTCGTTACTAGCGCCGTCGTAGATTTGGAATTCTCTTTGGGTCAGCATGGTGCGCTCCAGCTTCCGGACAACGTACTCAATCCGTCGTTTGGATCTGCAACGCTGGTGCCCATCTTGGGGGATATAAACGGAGACGGTGCCGTCGGCTTTCTTGACTTCACTCCCTTTGTGTTTGTGCTTTTCAACTACGAATATCAATACGCGGCGGATTGTAATCAGGACGGCGTGGTTAACTTCTTTGATATCGAACCGTTCATCGCCATCGTAAGCAGTCAATAAATCGGTGCGCTGACGCTGTTCTCCGCGGGCGTGCTCCTTTGCAGTACATAGAATCTCAACACCTTAGGTCGTTGCCATGTTAAAAAATATCTTCGTTGCTGTTGCGATTGTGATTGCCAGTCCTGCCTTTGTTGGTGCTCAGGATGTTTTTTGGTCCTTTAGCCCGACGGCCTTAGAGACGACTTTGACGGACAACGCCGCGGCCGAGGGAGATACTGGTTCTGTCTACATTTTTTCCGATGGACGATTTGGTTTTGACGCGCTGGATCTTGTTTTCGAAACGAGTAATTCAAATGTGGTGAGGTTCACCGGAGGCGAGGTGTTCAATCCGACCTTTAACACGATTGGTGGTGAGAGGTTTCATGAGCCAATCATCACGACCGAGTTCGGGGACGGGAGACTGTTTTTAACGAATCTTGGTCAAAACGGTGTCAACCCTGCCTTGAGTCCGTTGTACGACCCTGGCTTCGACGCGGGAGTTGGCCCCAACGGCGCTGTTCTGCTTGCCCGTGTGGATTTTTCAATCATTGCAAACGGTAGGGTCGACTTGGAATTCAGTTTGGGGCAGCAGGGAGCCTTCGTGTTTCCTGGCACTGAACTCAATCCGGTGCTTGGAGACGCTCAAATTTCAATCGGAGGAATTGTTACCGTTCCCGATCTTTTCGTGTCCTTTAGTGCAACGGAATTGGAGACGACTTTTCCGGGCAACCTTGTCCCGGGCGATACTGGATCGGCTTACATTTTCTCTGATGGGCGGTTCGGTTTTGACGCGATTGATCTTAACTTCACACTAAGCGATCCAGATGTGATTCGGTTTACCGGCGGAGAAGGTTTCAATCCCACCTTCAATACAGTCGGTGGTATGCGGTTTGATGTTTCCAATGTCACAGTCGATGCCGGAGGCGGTGCCGGTAATCTATTTGCGGTGAATGTTACACAGAACGGAATTAACACCGTTTTAGGTCCTCTTTTTGATCCCGGCTTTGTCCCGGGAATAGGGCCCAATGGCGCTCTGTTGCTGGCCCGCGTGGACTTCGAAGTCCTTGCTGATGGTCAAGCGAACTTGGAATTGAGTTTGGGAAGGCAAGGTATCCTTCAACTTCCAGATCTTGCAATTAATCCGACGTTTGGATTTGCAGATTTTGGATGCGATTTTAGTTCAACCAATGGAGTTGCGATAAATCTGGGAGATGTTGACTTAGACGGCGACATCACCGCGCTTGACGTTGCCCCATTCATTTCGGTTCTCTTTAATCTCGAGTATCAACCTGAAGCGGATTGCAATGAGGACTGCGAGGCAAACTTCCTTGATATCTTTCCCTTCATCCAGATATTGAGCAGTCAATGAAATTGGGCCTGAAGCAAAATTTACACAAGCTTTCCAATCAACCTTAGAGGACGCCGCCATGTTCAAGAACCTTTTTATCGCCGCCGCGATCGCGTTGGCCAATCCGTCATTTGTCGCTGCGCAAGATATCTTTTTCTCGTTTGATTCACAGTCTCTTGTGACGAGTTCGACAAGAAATTTTGATGACGATTCTTCCGGTTCAGTTTATATTTTTTCAGATAGAGCGTTTGCTTTTGACGCGCTCGAGCTCGATTTCTCAGCGAGTAATGAGTCTATTAGGTTTACCGGCGGAGAAGCCTTCAATCCGACCTTTGAGGTGATTGGTGGAAGGAAATTTGATTCTTCTGAATTGACAATTAATGAAGCAGGCGATTCTGGGAGGCTGTTTTCGATTAACATTACGCAAAATGGAGTAAACCCCAATTTGGGGCCGTTGTTTGATCCTGGTTTCGAGGCTGGAGTAGGCGACACGGGGGCTGTTTTGCTCGCCCGGTTGGACTTCGAGTCCTCAGGATTCGCCACGACGAATCTGGAATTTACGTTGGGCTTTCAGGGGGCGCTGATGCTACCTGACGTCCAGCTTAACCCTTCCTTCGGATCGGCTGTATTTTCTACGGTTATAAACGCATGCTATAACGGTCTGCCCGGCGAAGAACCGCCAATGTTTCCGGGAGACTTTAACCAGAACTGTACCGTCGACTTTGACGACGTAGCGCCGTTCATTGCTGTTTTAGTTTCGAGGCGATACGATTTTTTCGCAGATATGGATGAAAATGGTGTCGTCAATTTTCTCGACATCCACCGCTTCATCAGCGCGTTGGGCCTTAGGTCCTGATGATACTACAGCACGAAATATTCTCGCAGGGCTTGGCTTAATTCACCGGTGGCTGCCGCGCTAAATTTCGGTTTGAGAAAATCTATCGTATCGCCGCCCTCGATACAGTTCAGCGTGCCGCCGGCCTCTTCTAAAATCAAAAAACCGGCAGCGATGTCCCAACACTTGAGCCCCGTCGCCCAATACGCGTCGGTGCGTCCGCAAGCGACGTAAGACAGATTCAACGCGGCCGATCCCAGTCGGCGGATGCTGGCCGTGTTACCCAAGACCCGCAGAAACCGTTCAACCTCGGGATGCGTCCGGTCGACGCTGCTGGAGAAACTGCAGACGACCAAGGCTTCGTTGGTTTGGGTGCAACCGCTGGTCGATATTGGATCACCGTTGAGCGTCGCCCCTAAACCTTTGCCTGCAGAGAAACACTCGTCCAGCCACGGATCATAAACCGTTCCGACGATCAATTCCCCTTGGTAACGCAGCGCGATCGAAACGCTGAAGGAACGCAGTTGATGCACGTAGTTCATCGTGCCATCCAAGGGATCAACGATCCAACAGAATTTGGCATCGTCGAGCGCACCACTTTTTTCGGTGTCCTCTTCTCCAACAAGGATGTGATCGGAGAATTGGCTTAAGAGGTAATTCTCAATCGCCACTTGCGAGGCGAGATCGGCTTCGGTGACGAGGTCTTTGGGAGCCTTTTCGCTGACCTTTGCGGTGCCCATCATTTCCATCAGTTTCGCACCGCCGAGTTTCGCGGCGGTTTGGCTGGCTTCGATAAAACGTCTGATTTCAGTTTCTGATAATTTCATAAGCCATCTAAACGTAAATTTTTTGTTGATAATCTAGGGTTCAGCGAGGGTCGGCAAGTGGGGGGCGAAGCTGAGCGATCTAATATTATGAAACCGTCCGGCTTGTCGGTTCCGCAGCCAAGCATTAGGTCGCTCGGCGCGTTATTCCCCGTAGCATACTTTAGTTAACAAGCAACTAACAGCGTGCACGAACGTGAAGATATCGTTAGCTTGCGTTGAATGATGCTTTCTCCAAGTTTTAGTTTTGAGTGATTGCACACTTTTTGAAACCCTTACCGTCTGAAAATTCATAGCTACCAACTCATAAAATCTATCTTAGTGATATTGTCTTCGCCGAAAGTTGAAGACTAGAATCATTAACTCCTTCCAACCTCCAACTGCTTCTTCATTCTCCAAAATCTTCTCATGAATGCAAATCAAACATGGGAGCTCGTCGGGCAACTGGCATCGGCTTCTTCACAATTGGCCGGTAAAGAATTGCAGTTGACGATCGCCAATGGGTCACTTGGTTCCGGCGCGAAAGTCACCCTCGGCCGGGACGCTGCTTCACTTTTCTCCGTTGAATCATCGGCCGCAGAAGAAACGTTGGCCGACCTTTATGTTCGCGGCGCTGATCTGATCGCAAAGTACCAATCCAGTAGCGACGAGTTTGAACGCGAGCTTTATTGGCGGATTCACGATGTTGGGGCGGAGACAAAGTCCTTTGCCTTGGAGATGATCTATTCGCTGCAAACGGATCTGCTGCATTCACAGCCCGACCCATGCATCGTTTCGACGTTGAAGCTTCAGTCGGTCGGCTATTGGTCTGCGGTGGGGGATCCTTTGGCGGGCGAGCTGAAGTGGCAGAAGCAAGACTCCGCTGAAGGTTGTCAGATGATCACAGCAACGTTGGCGGACGGCAACCACTTGGCGTTGGCCGTTTATCCCACCGATTTGATAAAAATGGAACTGGCGGAATCCAATGGCGAAACAACCGTCACCTGTCGGCTCAATGCTGATTTTTTGGAGAAAGGTGTTATTCGTCGGACTCGATTGTTTGCCCTTTGTTCTGAAAACGCGGTCAGCGAACAAGACATTGTCCAACTGTCGCAAACGTTTCTCGATTCAAAGACGCCTTTGACCACTTGACCACTTGACCACTTGACCACTTGAGCATCCTTGATTTTATCAGCCTTGGGGCAGAGGTTTGCGGAAGTCACCCTCCGAATATGAATTAGTTTTATGAAGCTATTTTATATTGGGAGGTTAAAATGTAGACTTTCATTTGCAACCACTTCCTTCCAACCCCGAAAAGGCCGCACGGGTGTCAAAAGAATTCTCAGACGCTGAACTCGATTGCTACATTGAAGAAACGCTTGACGCGGAACGCGCCAGCGAACTCGAGTTGCTGTTAAGAGAGGATGCCGCGTTGTTGCAACGGTTGGCCGAAATCAACAGCCGTCGTAGCTCAGGCCGGCACACACTGGGCGGCATCTGGCGACAAAACCAAATCGGCGTTCCCAGTTCTGACGAGATGGGCAGTTTTCTACTTGGCGTTTTGGACGACCAGCATGCCGACTACATTCAGTTTCGTATCGACGTATTGAAGTGTCCTTTCACGATCGCACTGAAGACCGATCTGGAAAACCAGCAGTCTGAATCCGCGGACGCATCGGTGAAACGTCGTGCTAAGATTTTCGAAAGTAGCGTCGGGCTATTGAAACCGAAAGATTAGAAAAACGGATCTTCCATCGTAGTGGACGAGGTAACGAGTCCGGCATCTGCATTCAAATTTGGCCTCCGTCCTGCGGCGTCTAATTCCCCGCAGGACGCGTTGCGTCATCCACTGCAATCGCTGCAATTCAAATGTTACCCTTACTCGTGCGTGGCCGCACCGGCATCTTGAGGATTGCGGATCCGTTGCACCATTTCGACAATTTCCTGCGGCGGGGCCGGCGTAATCGCGGAGACGCTAAACGCCACCGCAAAGTTGACCAACATCCCAAAGAAACCAATGCCCTCGGGAGAAATCCCCAAAACATAATCCTTGTGACCGGCGATGAATTGGAAGTAAATGATGTAGCTTAGCGTCAGGCCGACTCCGGCGATCATGCCCGCAATGGCACCTTCTCGGTTGATGCGTTTTGAGAAAATACCCATCAGAATTGTTGGGAAGAATGACGAAGCGGCCAACCCAAACGCAAACGCCACAGTCTTGGCGACAAAGTCAGAGGGCGGGTTGATACCGAAATAAGCAGCGATTGCCAAGAACGTGAACGACGCGCCCCGTGCCCAGGCCAGCTCCCGGGCGTCGCTCATGTTTGGGCTGATAATTTTCTTCATCAGATCGTGCGAAATAGATGTCGACAGCACCAGCAATAAGCCCGCCGCCGTAGAAAGCGCCGCCGCGACACAACCGGCCATCACCAGCGCGATCACCCACATCGGCAAACCAGCCATCTCGGGATTGGCCATCACCAAGATATCTTTTTCGTAGAATACTTCGTTGCCGTTGGCGGTCAAAGTGTTGGTGACTTCGCGCGGTCCACCTTCGGAACGTTGGTCGGCATAGACCGGTTTTCCTTCAAAGGCGTTTCCCGACTGGTGCTGCATAATGCCGTCACCGTTTTTGTCGACCCAAGCGATCAACCCTCGGTCCTCCCAGTTTTTGAACCAGCTGGGGGCCTCTACGTACTTTGTGCCATGGACTTCTGAAAGTAGGTTCGTGCGAGCAAACGCGCCGACTGCGGGCGCGGTCAAGTAGATCACGGAAATGAACAGCAGCGTCCAACAAGCCGAACTGCGGACGGCTTTGACCGATTTGACGGTGAAGAAACGCACGATCACGTGAGGCAGCCCGGCGGTACCGCACATCAGCGCTGCGGTAATGCAAAACATATCCAGTTTTGTCAGGCTGCCGTCGGTGTATTGAGTGAAACCAAGTTCAGTGTTGAGCGTATTAAGTTTGGTAAGTAGCGGGATGCTATCTGCGCCTTCCTTTGTGAAATCCCCCACCAGACCAAGTTGCGGCACCACGTTTCCCGTCAGCAGCATCGAAATAAAGACCGCTGGTATCGTGTACGCGAACACCATCACGCAGTACTGCGCGACTTGGGTGTAGGTGATGCCCTTCATCCCGCCCAGTCCCGCGTAGAAGAACACAATGGCGGCTCCAATGAGCACGCCCAGCCAAATCTCGATGTCGAACAGCCTTGAGAAAACCAGCCCCACGCCCCGCATCTGACCCATGATATAGGTCATGCAGATGAACACCGCGCAGATCACACCGACGGCGCGGGCGACGTTGGAGTAAAATCGGTCGCCCAGAAAATCGGTGACGGTGAACTTATTGAATTTCCGCAGGTAGGGCACGATCAGCGTCGTCAGCAACACGAATCCGCCCGTCCATCCCATCAGAAATCGTGACGCATCATATCCACTGGCCGCGATGATCCCCGCCATCGAAATAAACGTCGCGGCCGACATCCAGTCCGCGGCGGTTGCCATGCCGTTTGCCAGTGGCGATACACCGCCGCTGGCCACGTAATACTCTTTGGTGGACCCAGCACGGGATCGCAAAGCAATCAAAATGTAAAGCGCGAACGAAGCACCGATAAAAAGGAAATTCCAAGCGTCCTGATTCATTGTTCTTCTCCATCCTCGAATCCATGGGCGCGATCAAGCCGATTCATCAGGACCATATAAAGGAACAGTAACACTAAAAAAACGATGATCGAACCCTGTTGGGCCATCCAAAATCCAAACGGAGCGCCACCAACAGCAGGCAGGATGCTGTCCAGAATATCTCGCAGCAGAATCCCACATCCCAGTGAAGCCAAAGCCCACAGAGTTAAGATGATTCCAACAACTTGCAGACTTTTGGACCAGTATCTTTCACCGTTGGCTGTGGCGGCGACGCCAGCGGATTGAGACGGAGGAGATTCATTTTCAGAATTGACGTTCATACTTTATCTCAGGTAGTAGACGAAGTGCGTTGGGACTGGGGGCAGGATTGCGATGCATTTTAACGGTCGAGCAATAGTCTACCATCGCGGCTGGCTCGGCACACGATTTTCTCTGTCCAAAGGCTTGGCGATTTTGTGACCAGAATCTGCGCGTTTAAAGGATGCACGAAAAGAAGCTCGACGCGCGAGCGAGTGGATGCTCTCGCTGCTTCCTGATTCCCGCGCTCGCGCGTTTTGAAGTTATAGGTTTACTAGCCCGAAGCTCAAGTTTTGAAGTTGCACATTTGAGATGGGATATCGCACTCTACTCAATAAAACGCTCGCAAATTTGAAATCGCGAAGCGTTTCAATACTAGCCCGACGCGCCAGCGAGGGATGGTGAATCCGCGGAAATATCCACTCGCTCGCGCGTCGGGCTTGTATCAACACGCTTCGCGGTTGCAAACCGACCGGCGGTTTATCGCATAGAGGACTGACGCTCATCCTTAGGTCTGACGAACCTCTGGCAAGGAGTGCCGCGCGTAGTGAGCGCCGGGTGGTCGCTTGTCATCAACCGCGCTTGATTCAGCGGACGGATCAAGGACTCTACCAACACGCGCTCTTGAGCGTGGTTACTTATTCAGCGTGCCCATTACCTTGCCAAACGGGTTTTGAGATTTTGTCCTCACCAAAATACTATCGCCGTTACGCAAACCATAGTCAGTCTCCGGCCGGACCATCTTCTTCCCTGCATCATAGATCGCCGGCATTTTCAGAGGTTGGTAAGCCCCTTCGACTTGTCGGAACAGTTCGACTTCCATGTTCCGGTACTTTTTCAACGCACCCGAACGCTCCAGCGCTGTTTGGATGGTGATCGGCCCGTCGATGGTACCTTGGTACATTTTGGAACCGCCAAAAGTTTCCATTTTCACTTGGTACTGCCCGCTATCGACGGGAGCCACATCTCCGATTGTCCCCGCCGTTGAAGCCAGCGGAAGAGCGGAGCAACCCGTAGATAGCATCGCCAGAGCCGCGATGCAAAAAAATGACATCGCAATTCGAGTTCGATAGGCCGGCAAAGCATTACTTTGATTGGATTGCATCTGATTTCTACCAATTGATTTTTCTAGAAACCCCCTGTTTCAATCGTATTCTTCGGCCATAGTACGGACTAAAGTTGAGGCCTAATTAGTAAATTTTGCCTAATTGTTAAACTTTACCAAACGCCTTTGCATATTCGTGATCAACTTGGTTAGGGTACCGACGCGCTATGGCGTGGAGCGGGCCTTGGAGCGATAAGATGCGGTGTATGGTGCGACTGAGTCGTCTGAAAAAGGCCTATGAGAAACCGGTAGAAATCAACCATGGCAAACTGGACTGATAAAGTAGTGGTCGTAACCGGCGGGTCAAGCGGCTTGGGACGCGCGATCGCGGCCGAGTTTGCTGAAGCCGGAGCCAAGGTGATTTGCATCGCCCGCGACCTGCAGAATTTGACGCAAGCAGCCCACGAGTTAGGCCGGTCAGGAGCGACCGTCGACTGTGTGGTGGCTGATGTCACCGACGATCAGAGTGTGGCCGGCGCGGTTGCGGAGATTAAGCAACGGCACGGGCAGATTGATGTTTGGGTGAACAACGTTGGGCGGTCGTTGCGAATCGGTTTGACCGATGCTCGGGTGGAAGATTTCCAAGAACTGATGGAGATCAATTTCCTTTCGGCCGTACGATGTTCGTTGGCGGCGCTGCCTGAGTTGGATGGGACCAGCGGGCACTTGGTGAACATTGGATCTTTGGCTGCGAAGACGGGCTGGCCTTTGGTGGCTCCTTATTCGGCTTCGAAACACGCTTTGGCCGCCTATCATCATCAGCTACGTTTAGAAGGTCCGAGATCCGTACATTACTTGTTCGTCTGCCCGGGCCCAATCCGGCGCAGCGACGCAGGGCAACGTTATTCCGACCAAGCCGCACAGTTGTCAGAAGAAGCCGCCAGACCGGGAGCCGGTGTTAAGCTCAAAGGCATCCCCCCCGAAGAAATCGCGCAGCGCATCCGGACGGCGTGTGAGAGTCGTAAAGCCGATCTGGTGATGCCGGGCAAGGCACGGATTGCGTTCGCGCTGGCTCAGATATCGCCTCGACTGGGTGACTATTTGCTTAAGAAATTCTCTAGCAAAAAGAAGTGAGCTTTCACCGTCATCTGTATTCTTGCTGAGACCTTCAGGTTCTCTGGGGAGAGGATGACTTTAAATACCGCGGCGTGAGGTGAATCTGTAGAAAGCAGTTAAAAGCACGTGAGGCGGTTGATTCTGATGGTTACCAATGCCAGAATGGGGAAAACTTGAACCGACTTCAACAACGTTTCGCCAAGATCTGAGTTGAAATCTGGTCAATTCTTAACACAAGCAATACTGCGCTTCGATCGCTTTTGAAGTGCGGCGATTTACCCAAAGGAAAAACAAATGGCAGCTTTCCCGGATATTCCAAAAATTAAATTCGAAGGACCCGATTCGGACAATCCTCTCGCGTTTCAATATTACAATCCGGACGAAGTTGTCGAAGGAAAAACGATGAAGGAGCACTTGCGCTTCAGCGTCGTTTACTGGCATACCTTCCGCGCCAACGGCAGCGATCCTTTCGGCGCTCCCACCCTCAACCGTCCGTGGGAAGACGGTACCGACAGTGTGGAGAACGCGATCAATCGAGCGCGTGTGGCGTTCGAGTTCATGGAGAAGTTGGACGCGCCGTTCTACGCTTTTCACGATCGTGACGTGGCACCTGAGGGCGACACGCTGGCTCAATCGCACGAGAACCTTGATAAGATCGCTGACGTTTTCGAAGAGGAACAAAAGCGGACGGGCATTAAACTGCTGTGGGGCACGGCCAACATGTTCTCCAACCCGCGCTTCATGCACGGTGCGGCCACCAGCTGCAACGCTGACGTGTTTGCCTTTGCGGCGGCTCAAGTGAAAAAGGCGATGGAGGTTACGCATCGGCTCGGCGGAGAGAACTATGTTTTCTGGGGTGGTCGCGAAGGTTACATGAACCTCTACAACACCGACATGAAACGCGAGATGGACCACTTGGGGCAGTTCCTCAACATGGCGGTTGATTACGCCGACGAGATTGGTTTCAAGGGCACGTTCTTGATCGAACCCAAGCCCAAGGAGCCGACGAAGCACCAGTACGATAGCGACGCAGCGGCGTGTATTAATTTCCTCCGCGCCTACGGTTTGATGGACCGGTTCAAGCTGAACATCGAAACCAATCATGCGACGCTTTCGGGCCACACGATGATGCATGAACTGGACTACGCCGGAGCTCAGGATTGTCTTGGTTCGATCGACGCCAACACGGGCGATTTGCTACTGGGCTGGGACACCGATCAGTTCCCAACTGACATTTATTTGACCACGCAGTGCATGATGGCGATTCTCAAGCATGGCGGGTTGGGACTTGGTGGCGTGAACTTTGACGCGAAGGTACGGCGCGAAAGCATCGACCCGATCGACCTTTTCTACGCTCATATTGGCGGCATGGACGCGTTCGCTCGTGGGCTGAAGATCGCCGCTGCGATTCGTGCCGACGGGGGCATGCAGGAATTCGTCGACCAGCGTTATTCAAGCTGGGACGCGGGCATCGGCAAAGACATCGAAGCCGGCAAGCACGATTTCAAGTCGCTCAGCGAGTACATGGTCAACAAAGGCGAAGCCGACGCCAACGCCAGCGGCCGACAGGAGTTCCTAGAGAACTACGTCAACCGCTTTGTATAATTCGTGTCGGCCGTAGTGGACGAGGCAACGAGTCCTGCGGGGAATTAGATCCCGCAGGATTACAGGCAACGTTTAATGCAGATGCGGGATTCGTTGCCTCATCCACTACGGGTTAACCGTCGATGGCTCCAAGGCATCCTGAACCGGCAGCGGCGGTGCAGCCGAAACAATGCCGGCCGGTGACGATGGGGCGGGTGTTGAGTGTATCGGCAGAAAAGTCGCGAATGTGTTTGGGTTGATTGTGGGCGGTGGGTAGTTCGAGCATCTGATTGAAGTCGCAGTCAAAGATTCTGCCGTCCCAACCGACAGACAGCATCTTCGTGCACATGACGCCACTGGCCGCCGCCGGATTAAACGCTTCGACCAACTTCGTCATGTAGGCCTCGTAATCGCCCTCGTCAATCAGGTGCTCCAAGTATCGGCTGATCGGCATGTTGGTGATTGTGAACAGACGATTAAAATGAATCCCGTAACGGCTGAGCAATTGCTCGCGATAGTCGGATTCCAATTTTGACTGATCCGGAGGCAGTGAAGGACCGACTGGGTTGTAGACTAAGGTCAGCATTAAGTTCGAATTCGATTTTCCATAACCCAGATCGTTCAGGCGTTTCAGTGCCTTGACTGATTTCTGAAAGGAACCATCACCGCGCTGGGCATCGGCATTCTCTTCCAAATAGCAGGGCAACGATGCCACGATCTCAACTTCGTTCTCCGCCAGAAATTCCGGCATGTCGGTGAATCCGTTGGCCAGCAAAATCGTCAGGTTGCAGCGGTCGATGATGTGGCAGCCAAGCTTCTTCGCTCCAGTGACGAAGTACTTGAAGTTAGCATTCATCTCCGGAGCACCACCGGTCAGATCCAACGTTTTAATGTTCGAACTGGCAATCGCCGCCAAACATAGATCCACCGTTTCCCGATCCATGTTCTCTTCTTTGCGATCGGGCCCCGCGTCCACGTGGCAATGGCGGCAAGTCATATTGCATAGCTTGCCCACGTTGATTTGAAGGATCTCGATGCCGTCTGCCTTCAGTTCGGCGATGCCTCTGGTTTGCAAAAAATCATCAAACCGCGGGTGAACGCTGGGCCCCTCTAAGACCTTCACTTGTTCGCGCGCGTCCGCCAGATCAGCACCTCGCCGTTTCAGCGAAAGGATAGGAAGATTCAATGTCGGTGCCTGTTGGGAAGAAATGAAGGGAAAGGGAGTTTGGAATTCCGGTGATTGAAACTAGCAGCAGCTGTCGTTGCTTCCGCCGCAGCAATCTTCGCCGATGGACTGAATCGTCAGGTTGTATTGCTGTCCTTTGGTTTCGCGTGGGTCGCGGGCGCGATTGACGTTGCAATCGAAAGGCTGGGCGTCCTCGGGCGCGATTGGATTGATCGGTTCGACGGGAATGAATTGACCCTCGTACGGAGCCTTCATTAAGGCGGCAAAGGTTCGATCACAAACGGCCATTCTTACGCCGCGCGGATAGACGTGCCCCGCTTCGTCTTGAACTGATTCAAACGGGCCTTTGTAAATGACTGCCTGGTTTGTTTCCATGCACGGCGCACTTGAAGGTTTGTAAGCCAGCAACGTGACGCTGCGGAACTCGATACCTTTGACGGTCTGCCAAGCTTCTTCTTGACGTTTATCGATCACGATACCGGCAAAACCAGCGTCTTGGAATTCGTCAACAAATTTGTCTTCTCGCCAAGCCCCCGAAATACAACCCGACCAAAGTTCGCCATCCTTTTGAAGGTCCATCGGCACGTCTTCGTCGGAAACGATGTCACTGATCGCAGCTTTGCCGCCGGGCTTTAGCACGCGGAAAATTTCAGCAAACAGTTGTCGGCGATCCGCTGGTGCGACCAAATTTAGAACACAGTTGGAGACAACGCAGTCCACGCTGTTGTCAGCGATCATGGGTGACTGGCTTCTAAGTTTCTCCGGCAAGTCGATCAGTTCGAGTGCTTTGGCTTCTTTGGACATCCCCGCGGTCGCCGATTCCATTGTGTCGGCCAACAGGTCTAAGTCCAAGGCAAGATCTTGAATCTTTCCATAGCGAAATTCAACGTTGCTGTAGCCGATTTTGTCGGCGACTTCCTGTTGGTAACTTTTGGCCAGTTCCAGCATGTCCTGGTTAACGTCGACTCCGATGACGCGTCCCGTTTCTCCTACTTGCTGTGAAATGATGTAGCAAAGTTTGCCACCGCCTGAGCCCAAGTCAACGACGACATCACCCTCATTAACGTAGGGCGATGGATCACCGCAACCGTAGTCGCGGTCGATGATCTCTTGGGGGATGACTTCGAGGTACTTTTGGTCATAAACGACGGGACAGCAAAGCGCCGGTTCACGCTCCTGTGAGGCAGCTGAATACCGTTGATGAACAGAGGGTTCGGGGTTGAGCTGGATCGTGTCGGGATTAGACATACTTTTTTAACAGTCCTGAAAATTACGGGGGTGCCCATTTAAGAAGCTTCAGCGGATCAAATCTTACGAACGTTCGCACGGATTGAGCAACTTTTTACCCTCAACAATTTATTTCAACGCCATGGTGACGGTCAAGATTAGATTGGAAGATCATGGAGGCCGCTTGTCGAAAATCGCGGCATTAGTGCGAATTATTACATTTGATTTTTCTTTGGCTAAGGCCGCCCCGCTTCGGCGAACGTGATGCAAGTTGATCTTGTCGCAAAGGCTGGCACATGATGCAATGGGCCTAAACAAGCCAAGTTCATCAAGGAATAGAAATGTCGTTTAAACTCGCGACGGTCGTTTTTACAATTCTCTGCCCGATGGTTGCGGGGTGCCAAACGGGCAATTCCGTCTGGTCAAAGCCGGGCTATCAGCAGCCACCGGTGACCAACGGCGCCATTCGAACGTATACTCCGACGGAGTCAGTGTCGCCTTACCAGCAAAACAACCCCGGCCACGGAGGATCGTCGACACGGTGAGATACGGCTGTGGACGAAAAATAAAATGAGCGTTGTCTCAATAACGGAAGATAGTGTAATGAAGCCAGTGGATGCCGCGACCGTTTTCGAATCCGTCGTCGTCATCATTCCTGCGCTCAACGAAGAACGTTCTTTGCCGATGGTGTTAAATGACATGCCACCAATGGGTGAAGTCATTGTGGTTGATAATGGTTCGACCGACTCAACCGCTGATTGTGCAAGGCAAGGCGGGGCGCGTGTCATCGAGGAATCCCAACGCGGCTATGGTGCGGCGTGTCTTGCGGGGATCGCCGAAGTAGATCGGTTGTTTCAAGAAGAACGCCGCCACGTGGAAGTCGTGTTGTTCGCGGATGCGGATTACAGTGATCACGTGGATGCCGTGGCCAGTTTGATCGATCCGATACTTACCGGAGAACAAGATTTTGTTCTTGGGTCTCGAATCAAAGGCAATCGCGAAAAAGGTGCGATGCCGCCTCAAAGTATCTACGGGAATAAGTTTGCGTGTTGGTTGATGCGTATGTTTGTCGGCAAAAATGACTACACCGACCTGGGGCCTCTGCGTGCAATACGGTACAGCAGTTTGAAACAGCTGGAGATGGTTGACGAAAATTTTGGCTGGACCATCGAGATGCAAATGAAAGCCATCCAGCAAAATCTTCGCACGATCGAAGTGCCCGTTGCTTATCGGCGGCGTGTCGGCGTCAGCAAAATCAGTGGCACGATCTCTGGGACGATAAAAGCGGGCACGAAGATTATCTATTCGATTTGGAAGTATCGTTAGACGGTTGGCTCATTCCGGCAGGAACTGGTCCGTCCTTGCAAACGCAGCACCGGCCCCCAAACGAAAACCCTATTCCAGAAACTGCAGCTTCGTTTCGGGCGAGTGAGTTTTGACGAATAGGAAAACGTCTTCAATGTTGATGGCGAACGATGCGACACGCATGGAGCGTGCGATGTTCAAACCGATGACATGGCCTTCAACGTTGACCAATGGGCCTCCGCAATCTTGTGGATCCAAGACCGAATCGTGAACGATGACAGGGCCAAAGCCAAATCGTCGTTCGCTGTAGGGCCCGCCTCCCCAGCGATCGTAAAGCGTTTTTCTGGCGTTGGGGATTTTGTAGGTCAGCTCGCGCGGATAGCCCTTACGAAAAATCTTCATCGTCATCACGTCGCCAGCGCGAATTTTCTTAGCTTCTCGGTCAAGGATTTGACGCTCGGTAACCTTCACTCCATTGATCGTATTGACAAGATCATCCACCAGTAAGCCCAGACTTTCGCCAGCCGAACGTGGATAGACGCGCAGAACCTTGATGCCTCGCCGATGTGGATAGACGATGCCGTTGACGCGGGTCAGCGAAGGATAGGGCGAAACAGTGATGCCCATGTCAACACAATCGGGGCACTCGGGTTCCGCGATTTGAAAATCGTGCAGCCCCATGGTCACCATACCAAAAGCAGCGACGTCTTTGTGATGCCCGACGCTCAACGCCAGACTCCCTGATGACGGCGGAATGAGACTCACCGGGTGGAAAGTCGGCTGTGTGCTGACCTGTCGTTGGCGATCAAGGTCACTGCGGAACTTGATTGGCGTCAGGCCTTTGCGGTTAACGCGAATCAAGCAAAGGTCTTTCTTCTGGTCAAACTTTAAAATGCGAAAAGGCCAAGATTGCCCATCAGAAAAAACACAGCGATTCATTTTTTTAGCCGCGCTGTGTTTAGAAACAATCATGCCGTTGGTTGAAACCAGCGTGCCAAGAATGTGTTGGTCGCCTTCACCTACCAAACGAACAACAGACTTGATCGTAGCATCTGTGATGGCGCTTAAGGATTGTGAGAATTCGGCGTCGCGCTTTGTAAATCGGGTGAGGTCTTCGGCCGGTTGCCGAGTCGACAGCGGCGATCGGAAAGCCGAAGCACTGTCCAACGGAGATTTGCTGGGAATTGAGAAAGTGCCGGGCGAACGCGCTTCGGAGCCTTCTAAAGCGGCCTCTTTTACAGAAGGGGATTCGGTTAACGAATGAGGTTCTTGGGCGTGCGTGCGAGGCGCGAGAACACCACAACCAAACATCATCATCAAGAGAATCGACGAATGCGTTTGGCGTAGGAAATTTTTTAGGCCGAAGTGTTTAGAAGACAAAGGTGCTTGGGGGGATGAAGAGGACGAAAGTTGTAGATCAATGTGGAAGTGACGGGGCGGGAGCTGGAAGGTTTGTGGGCTCTGTCAAAAATGATCAGGCAAGCCAAGCCAGCCGATGAGGACAGAAATGTGAAAGGGCTTTGTCTTTACCTTTTCTATAATTGGAATTTTAAAATTTGAATCCTTTCCAAACTGCGTTCGCAGACGGCCCTTTTCTTTGACCGAACGAGCACGTCCCATTGCCGGGTTACTGCCGAATACATTTTAGCTACAAATCCGCCGCCAGTGATGTTAATCGTTGCAGTTCTTGGCCATTTATTCAATTCAATAGTGAATTGACCCCGTCGTTTTCTTGCTTGAATTCAGCAAGCACTCCTAATTTTTGTACGAAAAATTCTGGGTTTTTGCGTCACAGTCCATTGCGTACCAACGCAGGGGCGTGGCTGTTTTCGTGTTGGCAGCGGTGTTGGCAGCGGTGTTGGCAGCGGTGTTGGCAGCGGTGTTGGCAACGGTTTTCAAACTTGAGTAATTTGGGGCGCACTGAAGTCGCACTGAAACGATCCGGCGCTGATCACCGGCGATCGCCGCTTGATTAATTACTTACTTTTCAAGTTCGTGCCCCCGAGCGTTACTTCGGCGCGAATCAAATAACCGTAGCGATTAATTAAAACCAAAAGAAGTTCGCCTGGTTTGCGTGTTTTGAGATGTCCAACCAGTTCAGCAAAACTGCGGATCGGCTTTGAGTCCAGTTCCACGATCACATCGTTGGGTTTGATGCCGGCAAGTGCCGCTGGAGAATCGCGATGCACTGCGCGGATGCGAACAATGTTCTGGTCGGTTTCAGCGTTAATGCCAAGATACGCTTTGCCGGCGGCCGGATTTTGCAGGGGCGAGTTACCGCCGGTTGGGTTTGGGGTTGTTTGAACCGCTGTGTCCCTTCCCGTTTTGTCAATCAACTGCGCGATGTCCTGCCAGTCTTTAACGAACTGTTCAGAAGGAATGTAGAGGTTCTGATCAGCGCTCAGTTTCACGCTGCTGCTGATGGCAATCACTTTGCCTTCGAGGTTAAGCAATGGCCCACCTGAATCTCCGCCCATGATGGTGCAATCGGAGATCAATTTTCCGTTTTGGCTTCGTTCGAGTATCCGGCCGAGTCTTCCAGCGGCAGGTCTGCCGCGCGGAAAAGACAACGGGTATCCCATGGCAATGCACCAGGTTCCAGGTTGCGCGTCCTGGGAGTCCTGCACCGCAACGAACGGAAAAGGGCCCGAAGAAAGTAATTGTATCGCGCCAGTGTCGGATGCGATGTTCGAGCCGAGTGTCATTCCTTGAGCGATGCGGCCATCGGAGAACACGACAGAAACTTTCCGATTGGCAAAACGCGTCACGTGCGAGGCAGTGAGAATGAGACCTCGAGAATTTATAATGACGCCGCTGCCGGTTTCACCTATGGCGACAACAGCCGGGGCGGATTGGGCGATGATGTTCTGGGTGCGAGCCTGGAGTTGGAGCAATGTTTGAGTTGGATCGCTGTCGGAGGCTGTGGGAGGATCCGGTGAATCGACTTCTTCGACTTGGCCTTCCTTTGTTTGTGGCTGACCCGTTTCATCCAACGGCTGATCGGTTTCATTCAACGGCTGATCGGTTTCGAGCGATAGCTGAGTCACTTCTTCGCCGAAAGATTGCTCGTTGAAGGCATCGCCGCCGTTCTGTTGGGCGAAGACCGATTCAGGAATCTGCACCAGCATTGCACAGCCTGCCAAGACGAGAATAAGCTTGAGCGTGTTGGTTGCTTCTGCAGCGAACATGAGGTGCCTGTGCTTGTGATGTGCCAGAATTGAAAGGAGAAGCGATGTCGCCCAATGTCGTCATTAAACAGGCCTAAGGTGCAAAGAGGGTAATTTGAGAATGGGCCTTTCGCCAGTAACTTTTGATTGGGAAAACGAATTTGGCGATACCAGCTACGCTTGTTGGTGGAGATATAACGGTGGAGCAGGTTCAATCATCGTGGGATGGCTATCAAGAGAGACCGAGTGAAGTTAGAATTCGGCTCGCCAGTACTAATCAATATTGAGTCTCCCCAACCCGATCTGAATTTTTCATTGTGACGCAGCAAAAGTCAAACAACTCCCCGGCGCGGTCTTCGAAGTGGGCTGACGAGTATCCCTATGAATCGCGTTTTGTTTCTGTCGGCCAGCATCGGCAGCACTACATTGACCAAGGGGACCCATCGCATGAGACACTGCTGATGGTGCATGGTAATCCGACGTGGTCTTTTTATTGGCGGCATTTGGTTACGGGATTGTCAGACCAGTACCGAACGATCGCCATTGATCACTTGGGGTGCGGGCTGAGCGACAAACCGGCCGACTATGACTATTGTCTGCAGAATCACATTGATAATGCGTGCGCGTTGGTTGAATCGTTGGATCTGAAAAATGTCACGTTGCTGGCCCATGATTGGGGCGGCGCGATTGGGATGGGAACGCTGCTTAGGTTGAAGGAACGTTTCTCTCGGATCGTCTTGTTCAACACGGGTACGTTTCCACCGACTTATATTCCGTTTCGAATTCGCGTGTGTCGTTGGCCCGTGTTTGGGCAGGTCGCGCTGCAGGGCTTTAATTTGTTTGCGAAGGCGGCGGTGACGATGGGCACCGAACGCGATGGTGGATTGCGAGCGTCGACGGCGGCAGGTTTACTGGCTCCGTATGACAGCTGGCAAAATAGAACAGCCATCTACCGATTCGTCAAAGACATTCCGTTGTCACCCTCCCATCGAACTTGGGATGTGCTGGCGAAAATTGAGGCAGGGCTCGATTCGGTCAAAGACATGCCCATCCACTTGATCTGGGGAATGAAGGACTGGTGTTTCCGGCCTGAATGTTTGGACCGTTTGCAATCGCATTGGCCCAATGCCGAAGTCACGAAGTTCGAAGACGCCGGGCATTACGTCGTCGAAGACGAAGCCGAACGCATCACGCCGATCGTGAAAAAGTTTTTGGCCGACCACCCGATTTAGCAAATTGCACGTCAAAGAAATGGCGATGGTGGAAATGGGAACTCAAAACTCAATTAGGCTAACCCCCGGACAAATCGCAACGCTGGTTTGCCAGTTGGAAGTGTCCGCCGCGAAACCGGGCAACGTTCATAGGTCGGCTGATTTCGAAGACGCGACGCTGATTGATTTCCTCAACAGCGGCGTCGCGCTTGGTCATGCGATTGATGCATCTCTTGAGCCGACACACACAGTTAGCATTGGCCAGATGATTCTTTCCTCTGTCGAAGCAACGACTTGGGTGACAAACACCAACACGAATTTGGGGATCATTTTATTGCTGTGCCCGTTGGCGTATCTCCATGGCCGCGGCAAATCGTTAGATGCGAAATCGTTGTCTCAATTATTTGGCGCGTTGACGCCAGAGGACGCTGAGGATGTGTACGCAGCCATTGCAAAATCGGGCGCTGGCGGGTTGGACGTCAGAACTACCGATGAATCAGCGCGACCGGATTACGATGTGCGTGTAGAAGGTTCCGCGCCGCGCGATCTTTTGATCGCGATGGAGATCGCTGCGGACCGTGACATGATCGCGCGACAGTATTGCACCGGGTTTAAGGATGTCTTTGATTTCGTGTTGCCGGCGATTGAGCAAGGCTTCGAACGGTTTCAGCTTTTGTCTTCGGCGATTATTTTCGCTCACGTGAAAACGATGGCCCAGTTCCCCGACAGTTTGATCGCGCGCAAGCTGGGGCAGCAAACCGCCATCCAATCGGCCGGATATGCCCAGCGCGCGATCGACCAATTCGAACAATGCGCAGAAGACTTCACCCCGTTTTGGGCTTCCGTCAGCGATCTTGATTTCTGGTTGCGTAGCGATCATCATCGTCGTAATCCTGGCACAACCGCCGACCTGATTTCTGCCGCGCTATACGTGGGCGTGGCGAGCGGTCGTTTGAAGCCGCCCTTCCGTTAATAGATGATTTCCAAATTCGTTGTGGTTGAAAAAATGGCTGATAATCAGTTCCTTGTTTCTCTTGAGAAAGACACGCTTGTCTTCAGCGCGGCTCATTTCATCACCTTCAACGGGAAGGTTTGCGAGCAACTGCACGGGCACAACTATCGGGTGAAATGCAAGGTCTTTGGGCCCTTGGATGAGAATGGCTACGTCATCGACTTCATCGCGCTTCGAGATAATTTGATGGCCGTCATCGCGACGCTGGATCATCGCATGTTGCTGCCGACGGAACATCCGACGATCAGTGTCGATGTGGATCAACCCAATCATGGGGAAGTGTTGGTCCAGTTTGAAAAGAAGCGGTGGGTTTTTCCCGCTGAGGATTGTGTGCTTCTGCAAATCGCCAACACGACCGCGGAATTGTTGGCCCAGCACATCGGGCAAGCGCTGATGGGGCGACTTAAGAAATCTTCAAACGTCAGCACAGCGATTACAAGTTTAGAAGTTTCAGTGGATGAGAATCGAGGCCAGTGGGCTACAGTTAGTTTGCCTTGGTAGCAGACGCGGTGAATTTACGTTATCGAACAGCAAGCCATAATTTTATGTCGGGAAAATAGGAGCACGACTGGCTTCTGCGTAACGGTGTCGCGAATATTCTTGCCTTCTTGATTGAGTTGTGTCATTATGAATGTCAGGTCCTTCCTACAACTTTCAATTCTCCTTGGTTCCCACCATGAAAAAACTATTTTTGACAGTCGGATTCGCAGTTGCAGCAATTTTTACTCCGGTTGCACAAGCCCAGATCATTCCGTTAACAGTTAATCCGAACCTGTCGTCGGTGGACGTTACGCTCGATGGGCAGTCCAGTAGCTCTCAGCTGTCAGGAACCACGACCATTGATTTTCAGAATTTAAGTCCTCCATCTGGCAGCGCGCAGATCACTCAGCTGGATTTCGTTTTGGACGATGCGCTTAGTTTTAGGTTTGGGGTAAGCATATTGTCTGTTACGGTTTCATCTACGCCGGGTGATGTCATGGTCTCAATGGTGAGCCCTGGCGCGCCGGGTACGATTTCTGGGACTACCTTCGACCAGCTGGCTAACGTGATTCAGATGACGGGTGACTTCGACGTCAACGATCCATTTGGACTGGCCGGAGGCAGTCAAACGATTGATCTCTCAACAATCCCTCTTTCTCCCTTGGATGCGACCGCAATCACGGTCACTCAATCGGGAGACACGATCACCGTCAGCAACGTTTTCTCAATTAGTGAAGAGACTGACTTTGGTTTGTTGGAAGCTGAAGTAACCTATGTCGCTACGGGGGTTGCTCCTGCTGTGATTCTTGGCGATGTGAACCAAGACGACTTTGTCACATTCTTGGATATCTCACCCTTCATCGCGCTTCTATCGGCTGCCCAATTCCAAGCCGAAGCGGACTGCAACGAGGACGGCATGCTTAACTTTTTGGATATCTCGTTCTTCATTAATATCTTGGCCGGATCGTAATCACTGAGTTAATCAACATATCACACAGTATGCACTCGGCGCAAAAGCCCGGAGTGCGGACACGATTTTGCCAAACGGTGGCTGGCAGTCGAAAAACGATTTTGAAGCAAGTGTCAGTTACGTGCATTGCTGCCTGTTTGATGAGCCTATGTGCTGCCGCTACATCAGCGTACCAAACAAAAGATTCGCCTGAAGGAACTGCGGTCAATCCGCTCACCACCAAACCGGATTCTATTCTGGTCGCTCGGTCTCCAGGCGAGGCTTGGGAAGCCAAACCAACACGAACGCTTTCCGGCCTTCCAGATCTTCCACTGGACCTTCCGGTGAGTCGTTTCGGTGGGGTCGCTGAAAGGAAAGTTACCGCCACAGGATTCTTTTACACTCGCAAAATCGACAATCGCTGGTGGCTTGTCGATCCCCAAGGCCATCTTTTTATCAACAAAGGTGTGGCCTCCGCCAGAATGCTTCGTTCTAAAGGCGCGAAAGGCAGCTTGAAGAAGAAATTTGGTTCGAAGGAAAAATGGGCCTCTGCCACCAGTGACCTCTTAATGCAAAACGGCTTCAACGGGATCGGGCCATGGAGCGATCATTCGGCGCTCCCCTGCCCTGACAACCGCTTGGTCTATACCAAGCTCTGGAACTTCATGTCGGCATACGGCAAGCAGCGCGGCGGCACGCATCAGGCCTCCGGGCACATCGGATACCCGCAAGATTGTCCGTTCATCTTCGACCCAGAGCTTCCCGAATTTTGCATGAAGCATGCCGCTCAACTTAGCGAAACGAAAGACGATCCTTGGCTGTTAGGGCACTTCACCGATAATGAACTCCCGTGGCGGGTCAGCATGCTGGACAATTACCTCAAACTACCGCGCAACGATCCCGGCCACCGCGCTGCGATGCGGTGGCTTGTCCAACGCCATGGTCCAGACTTCAAACCGAATCAGATTACCAAAGAAGATCGCGCAGACTTCCTCGCGTTTGCTGCTGACACGTATTTCGCCATCGTTACCTCGGCCATTGTTGAACACGACCCCAACCATCTTATTCTCGGGTCGCGCTTTCATGGTCGCGCGATCAGAATCCCGGCGCTCTTTCGCGCCGCCGGACGTCACGTTGATCTTGTCAGCGTTAATTACTACCACGCTTGGACCCCCGACATCAAACTCATGCGCAGTTGGGAGGAAAACTCAACCAAACCAATTTTGATCACTGAATGGTATGCCAAGGCTGAAGACAGTGGTCTGGGCAACAGCAGTGGAGCCGGATGGTTGGTGAAGACCCAAGCGGATCGCGCGGCATTCTATGAAAACTTCACTTTAGGGCTGCTCGAATCGCGCGTCTGTGTTGGTTGGCATTGGTTTCGTTACGCTGATAACGACCCATCAGAGAAAGGCAACGACCCTTCTAACCAAGATGCCAACAAAGGCATCGTCGGCAACCGCTACCAGCCCTACCAAGAGCTGCTCAAGTCAATGAAGGATGTCAACCTCCGCACCAACAGCATTATCGAATACTTTGATAAGTAAGGCTCTGCGCCTGATTGCTGGCCGGCGAATTATTGAGTCGAAATCCGCCCTACCAGCGAAAGTTTGATCGGCGTGATACTGCGCACGTTCTGCGATGGGCGACGGTGTCCACGTGTGCCGGATATGCGGCTTATACCGGCTCAATTTAGTGGCTTGCTTCGTCAAAACATGACGTAAGCTTGGGTATCTGAACGTCTATACTCCTTGAAACGAGCCCCACCCGTGATTGTTAAACTCGACGCTACCGAACAAAATTCAAATTCTGTTGCCACCGACACTGTAAAAGTGCTTCACTTGATCAACGGCGAACATTTTTCAGGTGCCGAACGTGTGCAAGATTTGTTGGCCACGGCCCTGCCTGAATTCGGGTATGAAGTTGGATTTGTGTGTCTGAAACCGAAAAAGTTTCCCGAAGTTCGGACCTCTGAGACGCAACTGTTCAACTTGGACATGAAATCCAAATTCGATTTTGGCTGCTACAAACGCATCGTTGAATTGGCGCGCGAAAACGACTATCAAATCCTTCATGCTCACACGCCGCGGACGCTGATGGTCGGCAGCATGGCAGCAAAAACACTTGGCTGCCCACTGGTGTACCATGTCCACAGTCCGGTGGGGCGCGATTCATGTCGCGGATTCGTGAACCGTTTGAACACGATGATGGAAAAATTCAGCCTCCGGCGCGTCGACCGAATGATATGTGTCTCCAATAGCCTTTGCGGATATATGAAAGAGCTTGGGCACAAAAGCGAGAAACTAAGAGTCGTCTCAAACGGCGTGGCTCCGATGGAAACCGCACAGCCACGCACGGCTTCCAAGGGCGTATGGACGATCGGAACGATGGCCCTCTTTCGCCCGCGTAAAGGCACCGAAGTTTTGTTGGACGCACTGAAGATTCTCAAGGACGGTGGCACAGAAGTAAAACTCCGCGCTGTCGGCCCATTTCAAACGCCGGAATACGAAGGGGAAGTCCTTGCCCAAGTCGAACGTTTGCAGATCGGCGACATGATTGAATGGACTGGCTTTCAGACCGATGTCAATCAGCAATTGGATCTGATGGATTTGTTTGTCCTCCCAAGCCTTTACGGCGAAGGGCTGCCGATGGTCGTGCTCGAAGCGATGGCCAATGCGGTACCCGTGGTGGCGGCCAATGTCGAGGGAATTCCTGAAGCCGTCCGCGACGGTGTTGATGGACTCATCTTCGACCCCGGCAATGCACAAGATCTGGCCGACAAACTTGCCTCGCTGATTGGCGATGATGAACGTTTGACCCAAATGAGTCGTTCGGCCCTACAGCGTCAAAGAGAAAAGCTGTCCGACACTGCGATGGCCCAAGGCGTATCCCAAGTCTACGATGAACTGGTTTAGATTTTGATCTTACCGGCGATTTAAAACCCAGAACAAAAAACATCCCCGGCGATGAGCTTCATCGTCGGGGATGTTTTATATCCTGGTGTCGCTGTGGCCTCTGTTGGGCACGACAACTCTTACGCCGCGTACCGTTTGGGCATGGGGATCGTATGAGGCGCGTCCTTAAATTGACTGCCTGATGGGTGGCGAATTTCGGTCTTGAGAATCGTTTCGGCAAGGTCGATGATTTTGTCGCCGTAGTCATCGAAGCGGTAACGTGCGTCAACGCGCTCTTTGGATTTGATTCGCATCCCTGACGCAATTTCTGGTTGCGTCGCCAGCATACGGATGACGTTTGCTGTCTGGTCGTAATCGGCATAAGGCACAACGAAACCCGCACCATTGTCAATCGCTTCGGGTGCTCCGCCGGCCTGATCAAACGTGATCACTGGCAGCGAAGAAGCCATCGCTTCATGGATCACGCAAGGAAACGGATCGACGCGCGATGACATTAAAAATGTGTCCGCACCCATGAAGTAAGGTTCCACGTTGGCGCGTTCCCCGATGAAATGAACGTGATCACGAGCCCTGGTTTTGCTTAGGTCTACCTGCACGTAATGATAGGTCGAATGTGTCCAACGCGGTCCTTCGCCGACCCAAACAAAGTGGATCGGTGTTGGTGATCGGTTCAATTCGGTGACGCGGCGAGCGATCGCGGCGTAGTGGTCGATTCCTTTTCGCAAGTCCAAGGTACCACAGCCCAAGACGATGAACGCGTTCTCGGGAAGGTTCAGCTCGCTGCGGACCTGAGCGTAAGCCACGTCACGCGTGATGGTCTTACCAAAATCTGGGTTGAGAAGCCCTTGGGATAGAACAACGGACTTCGATAGTGGAATCGGTGTCTTTTCGTTGGCCGCTTCACGCACGTGATGGACGGGGAAAATCACTTTCTGGGCGATCTCGTAAACCGATTGATAGTCCTCTTCGGAGTAAGACGAGGGCAGTTCATGCACCAGCATTATCACTGGGACATCTTCGCCCGCGATCTCTTTGGCGATGTAGCGCGATTCCATGCTGTTGCAGATCGCCAAGACTGGAGGATTATCTTTTTCGCGCTGAACGAACCGCGAGACGCGTTTTTTGATTTCTTCGGGCTGATCGTTTGCAAGATTAAAGCAGTCGACCGAATGAGAATACGATTCAAACTCGCCCGCCAGATGTCCGCCTGTGTGAAGGATCGTTTCGCATTGAATATCACAGTTCTCTGAAAAGTGCTTGAGAATATTCAAGATGATCTTCGGGGCACCTGTCCGCGTGGCTTCGTGGGAAACGAACAGAACCCGCCGACGAACTGGACCTGGAGCTTGCTTTTCTTTTTTCGATCTGCGGAATAATCTCATAATGGGTCCAGTGAAGGAGGTTCCTGAATTCAACAACGCCACGAGAACAGTCACAAACAGTGACCACCCGATAGTGTGTTTATCGGTAATCGGGGTGGGTGGGATTGGCGAAACTTTGTCGGATAGTTGAAAAATTCAGATTCAAGAATGCTTGATTCCAAATGTGTGATTTTGCCAGACATTAGCAAGGTATTGCTTGCCGAAACAGGTCATCCAGCCGTGACGCTAGCGGTCGGTTTGCTAGGGCCGTAAAACGACGTTTCGCCGACTCAAAACCCGGTTCAAAGCCCTGCGTAGAAGAGAGGCCGTTCATCAACGCGGCAGCGGTAAATGCAGATAACCGCTGAGGTTGCGCCGAGATGGACGCTCGATGGAGCCACCCTGAGATTAACCCAGGGCAATGCGTTACGCTGATTTCGCGAACAGGTGCTGGAACTGTTCGGATCTTCTGTCGGCGTCGGCGACGGAGCTATCGTGCACGATCCGTCCCATTTGCATGACGATCACACGATCGGCCAGCGCCAATGACGAGCGGCGGTGGGTGATAATGATCGTTGTTCGGGATTTGATAAATTCTGCCAGTTCGTCGTGGATTAAACCCTCGGTCTTACCGTCGATTTGACTGGTCGCCTCATCGAGTATAAAGATGCGGGGATCCGCGACGATCGCTCGCGCTAGCGCCACGCGCTGGCGTTGACCGGCCGATAGATGCCCGCCGTCATCCCCAACCACCGTTTGGTAACCGGCTTGGAAGTTGTCGACGAAGTCAGGTAGTCTGGCGATTTTGGCGGCTTCTAAAATTTGTTCTTTCGTCGCCGTTCGAGAACCGTACGCGATGTTCTCCCAAAGCGTCCCTTGAAACAACTGGGAGTCCTGAGTCACCCAAGCAATCTGGCGACGAAGTTTCCGCGGGTTGACTTCTTTCAGGTCCACGCCATCGATTCGAATGGTGCCTCGGTTGGGATCGTAGAATCGAGCCAGAAGATGGACGAGCGTTGATTTGCCGCAGCCGTTTCCACCGACAATGGCCAGCGTTTGTTGGTAGGGGATGGTGAGGTTAACCTTACGCAGAACCGCCTCGCGTGGTTTGTAAGCAAAAATCACCTGTTCGAATTCGATCGCCTCGCAGTGCAGCGGCATCGGCGTGGGAGGCCGTGGATAATCGACTTGCGCCTGGACATCGTATGTTTTGAACAAGTTTTCGCAGGCTGTGCCACCGCGCACCAAAACGTTAACCACTTCGGTCATCTTCCGCGCCGGGTCGCTCGCACCAGCCAACAGAGCATAAAACAAAATCAGTTGCTCGGGCTTTAGCGGTGTGTCGGTCATCTTAAACCAATCGCCGAACAGATGCGTCTGCTGATTCAGCACCAAATAGGCACCCGCCAACAACGCGATCGAAATCGAAATGATTCCTAACACCTCAGTGATCGGCCTCAGCAACGAATCATAAAGTGAAATACGCAGCGACATGTGGTAGAGCACTTCCGAACACTTTTTGAATCGCCCACGTTCGGTGCGTTCTCGATTGAAGATTCGCACCGTCTTCACGGCATGAAAAGTCTCAATCAATGATTGGAAAACCTCGGACATGCCCTTCATCTCCGACTGCGTCGATTTCTTCATTCGGCGTGAGACGGATCTGACCAACAGCGCTCCACCGGGAACCATCACCAGCGAAACCAATAGCAGCGGCAGCGAAATAAACGCCGCACAAATCAGACACGTGATCATCTTCATCGGCTCACGAATGCACTTGCCATAGAACATGCGGAGGCCACCATTGACCATCAGCATGTTGTGCGAAAGGTGCGTCATGATGTTCGACGTGCCAATGCGGTCGATTCTCTTTTGGTCAAGCTCCAATGCTTTGCGGTAGTAAATGCGACGCAAATCCATGACCGTTTTACTGGCCACCCGCGCTGTCAAATAGGCGGATCCCACTAAAAAGAATCCTTTGAGAATCGATACGACCAAAAGGAATGAAATCGACCAAACCAACGTCTCAAAAGCGGACGTGGGTGCGTATTTATTGACGATTGGCTGAATGGTGTCTTCGTAGTAACCGACGCGTTTGATTTCGCTTTTCAAACGGTCCTTCTTCATATTCAGCTTGAGCCCCAACTTCCTGGCTTCGTCAGGGGGCACGGCGTCGATTTCGCACATCAGATCAGCGATCTCGCGATTGACGGAGGCGACGGTGAGGTGGCCCTCTTCGATCTCCGAGGCAACCCAAGTAATCGCCGTTTCATCTTGAACGACGATCTTCACGATTGGGAAGATCGTGGTGATCGACATGCTCCACAGCAATGAGATCATCACCGCGCAGCCAACCGCTCCAATAATCGACCACTTATAACGCAGCGACAATAAAACGGCTTTGAAAAAAGGATTCATCCAGGCTTCGATGGTAGGTTGGGCGATTGAGCGAAAATGAGCCCTATCGAGTAGCGCGTACTGTGAAGATCACACCAAACGGGGTCAAGAACAGTTTTGTTATCGACATCCGCCCTGTTAAAAACACCCATTTTTCAAATTGAAAAGAGGCGGGAAGAAAAGTGATAGCGGTTTTGAACTTGCGAAAGTGAGGCAAGTATTCAACCGGTCAAAGAATTAGATATGGCAGGGGAGTTACCTCCACCGCTGATTTCATTGCAGTAGAGCGTCAACCTGAAAAATTGAGCTGCGTTAGATTAGAAGTCGAATCGAGGCTCAACTAATCGATACGCCACCGGGGAAATGCTTGCACTCAATGATAGCTAATCAATTCCTTCGAAATCGAATCACCCGATGCGAAGCTTTGATTGGATGCGGTCAATCGCGACTTTGACCTTCACCTTCGAATTCGCAAGGGAGATCTCAGAATCATCTTTAAGCAAAGACGTTACCTTTTTTCGCGCCGCGATAACGGTGCTGTGACTGCGTCCGCCGAAGTAGTCACCGATCTCCGACAACGCCGCGTTGGTATGTTCGCGCGCCAAGTACATTGCCAGCATGCGAGCGGAACTGACTGATTTTCGGCGACTGCTGGAGCGAAGGTCTGCTGACTTCAAGCCCGTGATATTACAGACGGCTTTTTCGATCGTCACCATCGACGTTCCGATGGAGGACAGCGCGATCAGATCTTGAAGTACTTGAGACGCAAACTCAACGGTGATCTTTTCCACGCCCGTCGAAATCGAAACGGCACGAAGACGATTGATCGCGCCAGACAAACGTCGTACGTCGCGTGTCATTTGTTCGGCGATCAAGTTGACCACGTCGTCGGTGATGACGAAGTTGCGTTGTTGGCACATCGAACTAATGATCGACTTGCGGCCTTCAAGATTGGGGAACATTAACGGGCACATCAAACCGTTAGCCAATCGGTTCAGCAAATCACAGCCCAGCTCGTCCAGTTCCATCGGCGGTCGGTCGGCCGACACGATCACCTGTTTGCCTTGCCGAATTAAATGATCCAGCGTGAACTGAAACTCGTTCAGCGTCGCGTTCTTACCGGCCAAGAATTGAATGTCGTCGATCGCCAACAAATCAAGGTCACGATACTTCCGACGAAACATCGGCAACCCGCGATTATCACGCAGAGAGGCCACGAACTGATTGGTGAACTGTTCCGCCGTCAAAAACACGCAACGTTTGGCTCGCACCCGCCGGCGATACTCGTTGGTGGCCGCCTCGAGCAGATGGCTCTTCCCTGACCCCGAAGGACCATGAATCAGCAGCGGCGAAAACTGCCCCGGCAACTGCATGATCTGCTCAACGCCCGCTTTGGCAAATTGGTTATTGGCTCCAAACCAAAATGACTTCAAATCAAGCTTCGTCGGTTTGGGCCGATCGTTCGATGGTCGTGACTCTGGTGCCGATGGTTCCGCGGCGGTTTCCGAAGAAGCGACCGAATCGAACAGGCTTGGTTGATCGTCATCGCTGTTCTTGTTGGACGCCTTTTTCTGCGGCGGTGCCTGTACGACGAACTCGATACCAACATGCGCTCCGCAAACGTGATCGACGACGCTGCGAATCTCCTTGGAGAACGCGTTCTGCAGACGGTTGGCGGTGAAGTTGCTGTCCGCGAAAACCTTCAAGTGATTATCTGAAAACTCAAACGGCATTTGCGGAGAGAACCAAAGCTCAAACCTCGTTTCGCCAATCTTGCGCGTCAACATCTCAGCAAGGATCTTTGCGATCGCGCTGTCGGTGCTGGGACCGTGCGTGGCGGTGGGTGGTAAGCTGGTATCCGTTATCGACAAAGTCGCATCCTGACGTTTTCATCGGCCAGATGCATCGCGCTTTTTCCGCCGGCAAAATGAATTCAAAGCCTTCCGGCTTCTACTACTCAACCCGACGATGGAGAGAGATTGGCTATCACGTCAACGAGGCCAAAGGTGGGCGGCCTGCCATAGCAACAGCGAGTCAAATCCCATCAACTCGATGCATCGTATCCTACAAATTCAAGAATCCGTCCGCTTCATTGCGAACGGGTTCTTAACCTTTAAGCGGTGATTCTAAGAGTGCTAGCAGCTGTGTCAAAGACCTAAACCACATTTCGTTTGAAGTTTCTCTAAACGTCGAAAAACGCATCTGAGTTTTTGCGAAACAGTGAAAAATCGGAGCAGCCGTCAGCGTGGAAACCTGTTGAAAGTTTGTCAGTCGTGCGGCCGCGCATGACGACCGAGCTGCAGGTTCTCAACGTTTCTCAAGGCCTATCGATTCCAACTTCTACACCACTGAATTTTAGTGGTGAATTTACTCGCCGAGAATTACTGGCCGGGAATTGCAGGGGCCATAAAACCACGAAATTCTTTGCTTAGTTTAAAACCGCCGGCGGGTTGGTTCAGCTCCATGATCACCGCCGTTCTTTGGACTTGATTCCGACGGTCGATAGAGTCGGGATCTTTCATCAGCAAACCACCGGTTTCCGCGGCTCCGAACTTGGCGACGTATAAACCCGCCCAATGGGTGGGGCGCGGCTGAAGTCCGAACTGCTTGGTGGCCAGATCGATCAACCGTGACGGATCGCCGACCCAGCCGCGGAAGGTGATGCGCTGCGTGCGGTGGTTTTGGTCAAAGAAATACGTCAGTGCACCGTTGAGGTCCCACGAATTTGTGCCGGTTACCAAAGCAGTGCGGAGACCATGCAACCCATTCTCTGCCGGGATCGTCGTCAGCCTTTCCCAGCGCTGCTTCGCCCAGGTTGGCGATACGTCGAACCGAAAGATCTCCTGAAAATTGGAAACGGGGACAAACTGCATCGGTTGGGCGGTCAAATCCGGCCCATAAGCATTACCGCGGAAGGTAAGTGTTTCCACAGCACCATAATCGGGCGTCATCTGGCTGAAGTCGAATCCGGGATTGCTCACACTGGAGGTCGTCAAAAATCCTCCACCGGCGGACGACCCCTGCATCGTTACTGGCATGGAAGTCGCCGGTGAGGACGGACCGGCCAGTTGCGGCATCGCAATCTGCGGCGCGGTCGGCACGCTTTGAGCAGGGCCGCCGAAGATCGAACGCTGCGCCGAGGCCGGAGTGACGGGAATGGAGGGTTGAGCCGCACCAAGGGGAGTGTACGACGAATTGCTCGCATTGGTTGGATAATTGCGATTGGCGTTTACCGAGCCCTGAGGATTAGAAACGTAGTAGCTGAAATCACGATGGTCGTTCTGGCCCTGCGGATTCAAACTGCGTGAGGTGCTTTTTTGGTATAGCAGCGGGAACGCGATAGCGCACGCGATCAACGTCGGTAACAAAATGGAGCGCAGCATGGAGAACAACGAAGGGTAGAAGTTAATAAGCGATGACAACATCAAGCCTGATCAATGCCGGAGGTAACTTTTTGACCTAGCTCAACCTATTCTTCTTCGACCTTAGACCAGAAAATTTCCACCCATCACTCGACACGCCTTATAAGGATCTTAAACTCATAAAATGGGACAGACCAGAAAGACGCAACTATCAACACAAACCCAACCCTGATGACGAAACTCTGGCTATCGCTTCATCAGCGCTTCGTCAGCGCTTCGATAACTTGGTCGTACGGCTGGCCATTCCAAAACCGTTTATTGGCAAAGTCGATTGCCGTTTGCCCTTGATCGTTTACCGCATGTGGATCGGCACCTAATTCCAGCAAACAAGCCGTCGCTTCGGCGAAGCCCTCGCCGGCGGCCACCATCAGCGCCGTACAATCGTAGCCTCGGACGGGACCGTCTTCGTCGGGTAGATTGATCATGTCGCACGCTTTGGTTCGGCTGTCAACATCGACGCCGCGGCCTACAAAGAACTTGATCATGTCCACACGGTTGGCCATGGCGACCAAGTGAATCGGTCGATAACCATCCAAGGGCGACACCGCATTGAGATCCGCTCCCGCCGAAGCCAATGCCTCCGCGACGGGAACGCGTGCGGCATCGAATCCCCAAAGGGATGCCATGTGGATCGGTTTCCACGGAGTATAGTTCTGATCAATTGCGTCATCTTCCCACCCAAAGTAGGCGACTTTACGCAGATCGCGATTGGCGTCAGCCCCATGCTTCGTCAGACACTCGATGACATTAGGATGGCCGGCGGTAATTGCAAATTGGATCGGAAGATAACTGTCAACTTCATCGTTGACCCTGTCGGGCCGATCGGCCAACAGTTCTTCCATGCGGTCGATCATGCCAAGCCCACAAGCCGAATGAAGATCGACTTTAAACCCGTGCTCAATCAACATCGCCGACGCGTTACTCAGGTTTTGTTTCCCGTCCTCTTTCCCCTTCTCTTTCCGCTTCTGCTTCCTTTTTCGAATCGACGCTAACTGCAACAGCGTCATGCCAAAGCCGATGGCATGATTGCTGGGCCGTGGATCGGTGATGGGCTCAAAGATCTGATCGTCATCGTCCGCTGTACGAAGAAGCTCCGCCAATTTTGCATCGTCACCATCAGTGATCGCCTCGATAAAGGCACGTTCGTTTTGCATCTTGTGAACCCTGCGGTTGAGGCGGTCGCTCTATTGGAAGTTCTCTTTGATCCAAGCGTAATCGACGCCCATGACCGCGGCGATATACATGTTCGGATCGTCGTAGTCACGGCGCTTGACATCGCATTGGTATCCAAACTCCACCAAGAGATTTTCCGCTTTCTCTGTTGGCAGTTTTCGCCGAACCTGTTTCAGAAATGTTAAAAAATCCTCGGTCCGCAACGCCTCATGAAAAGTCTCAAATCGCCGAATCATGTGCCCGTGATTGTTCTTAAGAATCAACTGTCTGCAAAAACTGGCGATCACTTCCATTTCCAGCATCGACGCGCACACGCCCGTCATCACCAGGGCGCGATCACGGTCTTGCATCTGCAACCGGTTCTTGAAGGCCTGAGCCAGCCGTGCAAAAATCACGATCTCTCTTGTCGGGTCGATAAACATTTTTGCGAAAGGGGCCTTTTATCAAAGGTGCCTGCTTGCGTGCTTGCGATAGGGAAAGATGTCACTAATATACCATTATGGACCAATCTCTGCGGCAAGAATTCAATTGGCTGTTCTCTGAAGAAGGGAAATCGCTTGTTTTGCAAGTGGAAGCCGGTTTCCGTGATGGCAGCAATGCGCTCACCATCAACAAACGGCTGCGAAAGAAAACAACGCCCGTAAGAGCCGCCATCGTCATTGAACAGGCGCTGCTACGGATGCGGGGACTGAAGAAGTTTGCTTGTGCCGATCAGATGTTCTTCACGCGCCGAGGGCTCGAACAATCGACGTCGTTGCAGATCGCGCGATACAAAGCCACCCGCTTTCGTGAAGTGAGAAATGTCGCCGACATCTGTTGTGGCGTCGGCGGTGATCTGATCGCGCTGGCGGCGCGTGCCGTCTCGGGCGTCAACACCGTCGGTATCGACGCAGACGAACTGACCGCCGCGATCGCCGGCCACAATCTCTCGGGCGTTGGTCTTTTTAATGCTTCGGTCCGGCACCAAACATTCGAAGAAACAGATCTGGCAGAATTTGACGGGATTCACATCGATCCCGATCGTCGGACAAAATCCAGAACCGTGCGTGGTGACTTTTTTCAGCCTAAACTTTCTGACGTTTACGCGGCGCTGTCCGCCGATCAAACGGTAGCGATCAAAGTCGCGCCCGCGACGCCAGCCCACGATTCGATGCCCGAGTCGGTTCAGCGCGAATGGATTGGCGATAATCGAGAATGTAAACAGCAGGTGCTTTGGAGCGGCCCCAAAACATCAAAGCCGCGTCAAACAACCGCCACGATCGTCGCCAGTTCAGGGAAGGTGTTTACTTATTCCGCGGATGCAGAACGCGTGGAAGCGGACCGGATGACTTCGGCAGCGGCGATGGGCGAATCCATTTTCGAACCCCACGCGGTCGTGTTGGCGTCCGGGCTGATGTCGTCGTTGGCCGAGGATGTAGGGCTGCAGCCCGTTTCAGGTTTCGCCGATTACCTGACCGGATCCATGATTCAGAAAACGCCGTTACTCAGCGAGTACAAAATCGCGGAGATGCTGAAACTGGATCTCAAGCACATTTCCGCAGCCTTACGAAAATTTATGGTCGGTGAAATCATCGTCAAAAAACGCGGTGTCGAACAAGAGGTTTACAACCAAATCAGCCGGCTAAAAGTAGCGGGCGAAAACCGCGCGACGGTGATTGCGACCCGCCACCTGCGCCGCCGAGTTGCCTTTATCACCAATGTTGAAGCCCGCAATTGAATCGGTTTCAGGTAATGGATAAGGCTACGAGTCCTTAACGTTCAATGCGTTTAATGGAACTGCAGGATTCGTGGCCTCATCCACTACCAATCTGATGGGGCCAAGCGCTAACTCAGCCAACTGTAGGGATCGGACACGTCGGCAAGTTTCGCGACGCAAAACCGCCCTGCCCTGCCTGGCTGCAAAGTGCCTAAGCGATCCTCGATTCCCAAGGCCGTCGCTCCGTTGATGGTTCCCATTGCGAGAATGATCGGGGGGGCAAGGTCGGGAAATCGTTGGCTGATCTCTTTCAGTTCGTTCATCAGGTTCAAGTCAGGGTTGGAGGCACGCGAATCGGTCCCGACGGCTAGATTGATTCCCCTTTCTAAAATCCCCTGCATGGGGTAATCCTCATGCCGGAAATAGTGATGGGTGCGCGGGCAGAAAACGATGGACATCTTCTCCTTCATCGAACCGATGAAGTCGAGTTCGTTGGGTTTGAGGTAATTGCCGTGAATGACCAAAGCGCGTTGGGCGCGCGACAGCGTTTGCAGGATGTTGAGAATCGAATCGTCTTCGGCGTACATTTCTGGCTTCCAAACGCCAAACTGTTTGAGCATCTCCAAAAACGGGCCAGTTCGGTGCTGCACAAATTCACGTTCGGCGGTCGTTTCGGCCAAGTGCATTGCAACCGCAGCGTTGGTGTTTTCGGCGGCACCTACTAAACGTTCGAGCAAGGCCGGTGGAACCGAATAGGGAGCGTGCGGACTGAT
>CAKZVF010000233.1 GCA_937921995.1 uncultured Pirellulaceae bacterium | reverse complement strand
CAACATCACGTCGACATTTTAACCGTGCGGTGGCAGAAGCATTGGCCCTCCCAATTGCGATATCATGACTGTCACGTGTATCGGTTGACCAAGCTCTCATCGGGCCCCTTTGGTACGTTTCGGTTTTTAAAGTCGCTTACCTCTCATCTGGGCCAACACGCTTATGACCGAGTGATCATGTTTGGGCTTGGCGAAGAAGCTTGGACAACGGCGACGACCATCAACGACGCGACTTCGTTGGTGCTGCGAATCACACAACTCCACTTGGCCAACATCGACCAATTCACAACGCGGCAGAGTGAAACGCTGAAGTCAGCTGCTTCCATTTTGGTCGACACGCCCGCGACGGCGGATTTTATCAAAAGGCACTGCCCCGAGGTTACCGACCGTGTTGGTGTCGTTGCACCTCTGCCGGGGATGTCCGAAAATTGCCTCCAAGGCGAACAAAACGCCGCAGCACACAAAACGGCCGCGCGGGTCGCGCTTTCAGATGCTCATCCGATACTTCAGATCGACGCAGATCAACCATTGGTGATCACCTGCGCTCCGATGGAGAATGACTTGGGCGTCTGCGATCTGGTGCGCGCTTGGCAGGCGGTGCAGCGCAAGCACACGATGGCGCGACTGTGGATTTTGGGCGAAGGGAAGCTCTCGGGCAAAGTCTGGGACGAAATCCTTGAACATGAATTGGTCTACACGGTCATCATGCCCGGATTTTTTGACAATCTAAGTCTCGTTTTAAGTGCGGCTGATTTGTACGTTCACCCACTGCGCACGCCATCGGCGTGCGGTGTTCTCAAAACCGCCAAAGCGATGGGCATTTGCACCGTTGAAACCGCGTCATTGGAAGAACTTAAATCCGCCGCAAAATCGGAATCAACGCGCACGTTTATTGAAGATCCCAACCGCGGGCTGATGGTGCCGCGCGAAACACCCGCCGCCATGTCGGCGACGATCGATTACGTGTTAGAACATCCAGAATTTGCCTCCGATTTTGCCTTGGCAATGCAACGCCGTCTGCTAAATCGTGCCGCAATGACCAGCGCTACCGAAGATTACTTGATCGATTCGGCTGCACCTGCTGTCACCACTGACACACCTTAAGAATTTCCCACCGAGTGAATACTTTGACGCGCCGTATCCTATTAGTTGTTGATTCGCTTTACCCGCTGGGAGATGCGTATCAAATGAAGGTCTTGGCGGAAGGGCTCGCGCGTCAGCATAAGCTTGCCCTCTGCGTCACCGGTTCGGTTGACGACGAAGGCAGCAGCGAATCCGCATTCTACCGATCGCTGGACATCCCGGTCCATTTCCTGAGCTCAGGCGAAAAACTGAAACATCGGATCGGCGCGGCGAAAATCCAAACAGCATTGCGTTTAAGAAAACGTATCGCCGCTTTTCAACCGGACATCGTTCATACGTTTGGCCAATCGGCGACGCACATCGCGGCAGCGGTATTGCTAAGAGACAGCAAAACGAAGCTGTGCAGCAGCGTTTTCTCTAAGTGGAAACCGCACACGACACCGACCAAACGGTTCGAACGCTGTTTGCTCAACCGCGTCGACCGCTTCGTCTTGGCTGATGAATGTTTGCGCAGCGAGCTGCAGAATTTTGACATCGCGAATGAAAAACTATCCGTTATTACTAATGCGGTGCGCGTCGGGAATGACGGTGATCCGAAGCTGGACAAAAACCAACAGCAGCGCGGCCGAGAGTTATTGATGCGCGAAACAGGACTGGATGCAACAGCCTTTGTCGCCATGACATCAGCCGATCTACTGCCGGTGACGAGGCTGAAAGATCTTATCTGGGCGACCGATCTGCTTTCGTGTGTACGCGACGACGTGCACTTGGTGATTTTTGGTAAGGGCTCGCAGCATCAAAATTTGCTGAAGTTCGCCGCGTGTACCGAAGCTGCCGACCACATCCACTTCGTGGGTCTACCAGCACAGCCGTTGGAAATGTTCGGCGGTGCAGACGTGTATTGGAATTCGCATTTACAAACGCCAACTCCCAGCAGCGTGTTGGCCGCCATGAATTTCGGAGTGCCCGTCATTTCGGTCTACGGGCCAGAGACGTCGCCGTTGGTGCTGCATCAAGAAACAGGGTTTGCGGTGAACGTTGGGGCGCGTGATGAATTCGCGCGGTGGACAAAGTTCTTAATTGAGAAACCCGAATCCGCCCAACAACTGGGCGATCAAGGTAGACGGCATTGCCGACATCAGTTCCGCGCCAACCCGATGGTGCGCATGGTCGAGCGAATTTACGCAACCTGAGACCGAACGCTCGGATCTGATGAGACTGTTTAGCCTTTGGACTGTTTAGCATTTGATTTGTAAAACGATCAAAAACAAAGTGATATCGTCCGACCAATAGCTCATAATCTACGACGTTCACTAGACCAGAGACGATTGAACTGTAAGCCCACTTAATAATCCTTTTTCTTATAACCCATTCGATGACGACCTATGAAATCCACTATCGTGTTGAGTCTAAGTTGCGTTTTTCTTTTTGTCGGCACTACCTTCGGTCAGGAAGACGGATTCGTGCCCTTGTTCAATGGGACTGATTTGAGTGGCTGGACAGCCGCGCGCAGTTCGGGGGACGGCGACTGGGGCGCGTTTTTGGTCAACGAACAAGAAAA
>CAKZVF010000232.1 GCA_937921995.1 uncultured Pirellulaceae bacterium | reverse complement strand
GAGACTGAGCAAAACGTTCAAGTCGTTTAGACCAGAGGGCGGCGGTTTCGGATCGAGTCATGGAAATTCTCCGTTGAGGAACGAGACAAAAACCAAAATTCTAAAACGCGCGCCTACAATGGTTACCGTGCACGGTTACATTACTTTGCCAATTCTCATGGATTTGGCAATTTGAACAAGACAATTTGTACGGTCTGTAGGCGAATCAGGCAAGGTAGATCTTCAGTGAGTCGCGCGCCGGATTTTCCGTAGTCGTCGGGATTTCTGAAGCTCCTGAGTGAGGGACGAACGAAGAAGCAAAGGTATCGAGGCGACGAAGCATTTTGGGTAAGCCTTGGAGTGCAGCAACAGTTCGATGGAATAACGATCCGACAAAGGATTAAACAATCAGTTCACTGGATGTTCGATTTTATCGGACAACAAAAAGAGGCAGGCTACATTAGTGGTTGGTCGCTTCGCTATCTCGAGCATCTCGAGAAACTGGTTAAGTTGCCTGAGCCTTTTTTACGTCGCTTTTTAAGACTCCAAGTGCCGTTGGAGCCCTAAGCCGTTCAGTTAAGGTCAATGCCGAGTTCCTGGAGTCGTTGTTCACAAGCATTGCGATCGAGCCCGTCCCATCCTACTAAGACACTTTTAGGTGTCGCAAAAACTACGAGTCCCTCGATCGGCTGTTCAATCCTGTTCATCTGAAGCGTCGCGTCTTCGTGATGGGCAGCCAGCAGGCCTGGCAGTTGTTTGAGCAGCTCTTTTCTAATCGGCTTGGATGAGCAAATGCTGTATCCATCCGAATTCTCATGAAACCAGTCGCCGGAAAAAGTAGAAGTCAGGCAAGGGTTCGGGATCCCACGAGACGGTTCCGTATCTGCGAAGAGCAGATTTTACGCTCTCATGCAGATGTTCCCATCGTTGATAATTACCGGGACCAGTTTTCAGTCTCGCGTAGACCTCGCTTTTCGCGATTTCGATGCTCTCAAAGGATACAATCGCTATGCGAAATGAATTTGGAGATGCCGTATTTTTCATACAACCAACCGTGCTGACCAAAAGTAGTATACCGAACGATAAAACGGAGTGAATCATTTTCGATTGCTGAGCCCACGCGATCAACCATGCGATGGGTTAAGGTGTGAATTTTTGGGTGGTGGATGAGATTAATAGGATTTGGCGAAGGCCCGGTTCCTACCGGACGTTTTTGGGTAAACCGTTTCCGGTTAGATTAGTGTCGGCCGCGGCCGCTGGGAACCGGCCCTACTTCAGTTCGTATTCGCGCAGTTTGCGGTATAGGTTTCGTTCGCTGATGCCGAGGATGCGGGCGGTTTCTTCGCGGTTGTGGTTGGCGAGGGTCAAGGTGTGTTCGATGGCCCAACGCTCGATCTCTTTGAGCGACTTGCCTACCAAGGTTGATGATACATCGGCCGAACCGGGTTGGAGAATTTCGGTGTCGGCAACAGCATCGGTTGAGGAGCCATCGCTGTCGGCGGGGAGTGGCGATCGACGAGCGCGCAACCTCAGGTCCCAAGGCCCGTCTTGTCAATTTTCTCGTGGATTGAGCGATTTCACCTCCATTTCGTGCTCTCGCAGTATCCTCTGCATCATCTCGCCATGCAGAAAGCGGGTTTGAGTCAGAAAGCGTTTTTAAGGCTTGAGCTTCTTGATTTGCGAATTCCTCTTTTCTGCCAACTGCGTCTTGATACGCCTCAGGACGGAAGGGACAATGACTGATAAAGGGCCATCGGGAGTAGGCGGCTTTCGGTCCTTAACTTTTAGCACCTCACCTTTGATCACGGAAATTGAAATGAGAACAACACTTGCGACATTGGCTTTTGCGCTACTCTTTGCTGTAACTGCCAGCGCTGATGTCATTCATGAAACAGACTATGAAGCTGAACCCACCGTTGGTTTCGGTGTCGCACCCGCATCTATGTTCTTCACCGATGGCGGCGGAGATCTTCAGGCATTCTCAAACGGCGACAATTCGGGCTCCGCTTTAGGCATTTCTACAGCCAATCCCAACAGCGGATCGTATCACTATGCGGTTGATACCGACGCATTAGTTATTCCAGATGAAGGCCACGGTTGGGGCGCGAGCTGGAGTGTAGCTGATTCCTCCGGTGGCTCCGGTGGTTTCACGTCTCAAGCTGCTGCAATGGCAGCTGGTTCTGGCAAGTATATTAATTTTTCCGCTGGTGCGACTTTTACTGCTAAGGTACAGGTTGCAACGGACGCACTCGACCCGGCTACGGGGTTTACAGACGCTTTTCTTCGGCTTGCGTTTCACGGTGGTACTACGTTTGACGTCATTCCGTTTCAGTTGGGCCCTGTTTTGGGTGCTGCCGAACTCACGGCTGCGTACCAGCCGCTGACGGTTTCCTATACTCTGACCGCGGCCGATGCGACCATGGGTATTGACCGGGTTACCGCTGCCATTGAAACACTTGGTGATCCCGCCAATTCCGCAACCGGCATGATCTACTTTGATGATTTCGTCTTCGAGGTCAACTCTGAGAACGTAGTGACCGTCGGCGTTCCAGAGCCAGGTGCCGCGAGCATTTTGCTTGCTGGTCTCCTGGGGATTGGTGGCGTCCGCCGCCGAAACTAGCACTTCAATCCGAAGCTGTAAGTTACACTTGAGCCCAGTCGTTTGACTGGGCTTTTTCAATTTGAATAGCCCGCATCCCATTCTTTTCTTATACAACGCTTTGGTTGGAGAAACGTCTGCCATCAGCGTCAAAGTAAATTGTGCGAGGCTCCGGGGGACAACCGCCAAGCGTACCGTCAGAGCTGACTATAATTACCCCGTCCCCGTTTGGGTGTTGGGTGATCATGTGGCATTCTATCTTTGTGATTCCGCACATCGATGCACACGAAAGACATTTTGGTGGTGATGTTCTGTTTTCCCGCCACTCTATTGCGATTTCAGTGATCCGTTCACGTTGTTTTGGTGAAGCGTCATGCACCAGCAATAAGTTCTGGTAATTTGCACCGATCTGATCCGGTGTCCAAAGCATTTCGGACTCAACGAAGGCATCGCATTCACGACACCATGCGTAATCTATTCCGACCTTGATGCAAGTATCGGAGCAAAGGCGGTATCTGTAGTCTGTGACTAGCTCGAACCTTGCCAGCACAAGCCTATTGGTTGGACGAGAAACTTGAATCGATGTCACAGATTCACCAAACAGTAGAAATCAAATTTCCGGCGCAGGCTCGTCGGTCAACATGTTGTTTCCGGACTTGTCGCCAGACTATTCATTCAGTATGGCAGCATGTTGTGCGATGTGCAAGAAAAATCCGTCATGCCGCGCCGTTGTTACAGTACCGTTGGTCTGTTGGCCGGCGATTATGTTCTGGCAAAAACGTGTTGTTCAAGACGGCTTGGTTTCAGCGCGATCCGAGTCAGCTTTTGCAAGAATCAGGCGTCTCAAGCCGACTGATAATCCTATCGTCACTCCACCGGCAATTGAAAATGCGGCAGCGAATTTTGCGAGAATCCGAAGCGATTCAAGTGGCCAATCTTCGTTGGCAACAGCCGTCGCATCTTCCAGCATTGGATAACCCACAAAAAGATAAATCGTGAAGCAGATACACAACGCAAGTCCAGTCAAAAGCAGGCCACCGACCCACAGTCCAATTACGTGAACACGCCAAGCACGAGCGTTTCGATCGCGAAGATCTGCACCATTGCTTGGGGGTGCGTAAGGGTTAATCAATGGAAGGTCCAACGTTAAAAAAACAAATGACGACTCGGATAACCGGGTTCGGAGCAACAGCTCTCCACTTCAAACCCGCATGTCCGGTGGTGTGAGAGGGGCTCGCAGCAATGCGCTCCCTATCCCGCTGAAACATTGTTACACAACTCTGTTCGCGATTGGTTGGAGCGCTGAACGATGCGTCCGCACTGTGTCCCACTGGGTGATGTTTTCAATAATCGAGGAACGTTAATCGAATCAATTCGATCTGTTACGCTCTCAATTTAAGTACTTCAACAGATGAAAGGAAAACATCGCCACCCACGCGACCGGCAACAAAGTGCATGCCACCGTCGTCCACCAGTCAATCGCATGCTTTCTTACCAAGTCATTCAGGTATGCGACAACCATAGCGACAATTGGAATCCCCAAGACGACCGGGAAATAGAACAACCTATAACTCATTGGAAGACTGAACAATTTTTCTCGCCAACCTGTAAACTCTAGCAACATCATTATCGTGAAACAAAGGAAACCAATCCAGACAAGCTTCCATAATTTGCTTTCTTCGCGCGAACGAAACAGCGCAAACAATAGAATAGGAATGCCCAGCCAGTATCCAATTTTGCCGGGTAGGTTTTGGTAGTAGTATCCAAGAATGTGTCCGTCTTTTGTAACGTAGGAAACATCACTGACTGCACCGAGCCCAATTGCAGGTGGGGGAGCCTCAATCACAGAAATGTGCTGTATAATCATCGAGCAGGCGAAGACTGTTAACCCCCAATCAATGATGCAAATCATTGCAAAAATCATCAGGATGATTTTTCCGGGGCTCTTCCAAAAATCTTGGGTACCAGCGGCGATCAGAAACAGAGACAAACATGTCCCGTAGACAAGCGCTGCGAGGTAGCCAAAAGCTTCCAATCCAGCGGTCTGCGGATTGTTAGGCACCAAGCGATTCCAAGCGTCAACGCTGAGTTCGTTCAGCAGTTTGGCCGCTGTCAGAGAAACCGCAACTCCGGCCGTCCAGATCATCAACCGCGCAATCGTTAACGGCGAGTCGTTTTTCTTTGCGGTTTCGTCCATCGAATCACCGTGTTTGCGGAGGATGGGGCTGCGGGCAGTTACGCAGCGCGCACCAAGGGTTGAGTTGTACAAAGTCCAGGTATCCCGCCATGTAGGGATTCGCGTCGAGTCTTAAAACGCTACCAAATTTTCCACCAAGGTTTAGCGTGCGGATTTGCAGCACGGTTGAATTGAATTAGCGGGAAATCTTCCGGTTCAATTAGGTTCTGGTCGGCATATCCCTCGATTTGATAACCGAAGAAATTCAGCAATGCAGCCTCACCCAATTCTAGAGGATGGAAAGGGAATGGGTAATCATCATCTTCCTCATCGTCAACCGCTGGGAATTCTCCGTCCCAGTAAGGTTTCTCGAAAGTCAATCTTTCGCCGATATCTTCCATTACTCCGCTATCCGGAGATAGGCTCAAAGCCCGCCGGAGTTTTCCATTGTCCCAATGTGCAAATGCAAACCAATCAACAAGGCTATGCATGGCGTGTAGAGTAGCGCATCCCATTTTCGGAACGAATTTCTCGGGTAGTTTTGAAGGATAGTCGATTCCGAACTCACTAGCCGCAATTACTTTCACATCTCCATAGCTGCCGACGAAAAGCTGATTGTCGGGCGGGTTGGTGTAGTAAAGGTCTCCATCTTCGATTTGAGACAATGTCTCGTTCGGAAACAGCGATTGAGCGTAGGCGATCGCCGCATCACGGTCTAGGTTCGGCCGTTTTGAGAGTGTTTCGGTTGCGCTGCCACTAGAGGTAACCAGCATCCATGTTTTGGCGCCCATGTCGCATTGTTCTCAAGGGGGATGAAGTCGAGGATAACCGGGTGCGAAGAAGCGGCTCTCCACTTCAAACCCGCATGATTGAGCACTCCGGTTTATCCGTTTGGTATGTGGCGATTGACGAGTAGCCCTTGCATGGGGAAACGCGTCCTGCGGATGACAACCCGTTGCCCGTTGACCCGCCCGCTGGATATCCATTTTCGCCAAATCGAATTGACTGTGCAACTAGCGAATCGCGACGTAGACAAGCAAGTTAGAATCCATTTCCCCTGAGTTTGTCGAGCACCTTTTGTTGTTTTGCTCGCTGCGTGTCTGTTAGGTACAGCCGCCGACACTGTTCAATTAGTGCAGTGCCATGAAAAATCTCCTCAAAACGATATAGCCATTCTTTAAGCTTCCCATTCCGGAATTTATTGTTCTTGGTGACTGAAAATGCGCCAAATTCAAGCCAGTGATGAGCCATGTATTCTTCTGGCGTAGTGTCCCGCCAAGGAAACATGTCATCGTAGAGTTCGTCAACATAGTTGTTTGCGTCGGTCATCTGATTGTGGGCCGAACCAAGGGGGCAAGATTGAAAATGCACTGAATTGATGTAGCCACATAACGACTCAGGTGCATCACTTTGTTGTCCGACATTCTGGATTCAAGCATCTTGCGTGCACGAGTAGACGCGATCCGGATAGCTGTATCCGGGGAGCATCACGTCGTCAGTGTAGACCATGCCAAGCTTTTCAGCGACGCGAATAGATCGAATGTTGTTCGGATCAATCAATGAGACCAGCCGTTGGAGTCCAAAATGGTCGAACGACATATCACGCACTACCGTTGCAGTTTCGGTCGCCAACCCGTGACCCCAATATCTCTTCGCCAGCCGATAGCCAAGTTCAATTTCGGGTTGGCCGTTAATGTCATCGAATCGGAAAAGTCCGCAGTAGCCGATTGACGTTTCCGATTCGCACAGTTCGATAACCCACGGGCCAAAACCCCATATGCCATAGTGCTTGATAGTCTGCTCGACCCAACATCGAATCCATTCAGGAGTCTGCGGGCCATCGCCGAACCTCATGACATCGGGGTCACCGAAGACGGCAATCATCGGATCGACGTCGGCATCGGAGAACCTTCGAAGCAACGTTCGTTTCGTGGACGCTACAGTCATTTGTTTCAGTCGGGTAACGGCAATGTTGACCAAGCCGCGGCGAAAGACTTGCAAGCAGGAAAAGCCGCGCGGCCCGCGGATCCGTGTGCAACGTATTGTTATTCCGCGTTCTCTGGGCTACTCATCTGTAATAGGCCTATTCTTTGTCTTGTTTCTCTTTTTGTTTTTTTGCAGCGATCGACAAGACTATTTGGGTCTTGCACTCAGGGCAAGTGTAAGTGCGTTCGGATTTGTTGCGTTCTCGTTCCGTGTCGAGAAGACTGAAAACAAAAAATGGGAGTTTGCCGTCATCGAATTCGCCATCAAATTCACACACTGGGCAGTCAATTTGCATGTTTGTTCCGTGATATTATTTTTAAGAGGGAAGGCGACAGCCGTGCCGTCGTAGTGGTTTTCGTTACGCACCAAATGATATTGGACAAATTGTAAGCGGAATAAAGAATCCATGTAAGTCCTTGGTTTGGGGCGTCATCGTTTGCTAATTATGCTGGTGATGAACCCGTGGTCGTGTTTGTGCACGCCACATTATTCCACCCCCAACCAAAGGATAAACAATGATCATTATGGCTATCG
>CAKZVF010000231.1 GCA_937921995.1 uncultured Pirellulaceae bacterium | reverse complement strand
CGGCAGGCGTCGGCGTTTCGCCCCGCCAAACACGGTCGCCTGCCGGCTCGTCGTTAAACGCCTATCCAATTCCCGGAAAAAAATTGTAACTCAGGTTTCACATCGACCGGTAGGTGCCGCGAATCTCCGACAGAACATACTTATCGCCTTCGACGGACTCGCGTAATTGAAGTTGCTCTTTACCAACGGGCGAATTGATCTGACGCAGCGCCCACGCACTTGCACCGCGCACTAGTGGTTCGCCGTCGTTGAGTCCCTTACAAAGCGCCGTAACGGCATCGGGATTGGCCTCATTCCCCAGCGCGATCGCGGCATTACGCAGAATTCCGCGGCGCTTCGGTCGCCACAGCGGCGTCTTGCGAAATCGCGTCCGAAACGCATCATCGGTCAAATCAAACAATTCCACCAAAGACAAGGGATTAAACTGCTCCTGCGGCTCGAAAACCGTTTCCCCCATGGGCTCAGGCTTACGATTCCACGGACAAACCTCTTGGCAAATGTCACACCCCAAAATCCAGTCGCCCATCTGAGGCCGCAGTTCCACATCGATCGGCGACCGGTGTTCAATCGTCAGGTAACTGATGCATTTATTGGCGTCCAGAACCCTTGGCGAAACAAATGCGTCCGTCGGACACGCGTCAAGACAAGCCGTACATGTCCCGCAGTGGTCCGCCACAAAGGGATCGTCGTATTCCAGCGGTTGATTGATAAGCAGCGCCGCCAAAAAGAAGTAACTGCCGATTTCACGATTGATGACCATCGTGTTTTTTGCCGCCCAACCCATCCCCGATTTCTGGGCGAACTCGCGTTCTAATAACGGTGCGGTATCGACGACGCCTCGAGTAACGACATCGTCATCCAGCGTCTGCGCAAATTTACAAAGCTGCTTCAGCCTTTTGTGAATGACATCGTGATAGTCGCTGGTCCCCCACGCGTATCTGGCGATCCGACCGGACAACGGTTGTTCGGTAACCGGGGCAGTCGTTTGATACGGCAACGCCAAAACCAACACGCTGACAACCGATTCCATGACGCTGCGCGGATGACGATACGCGTCGCGCCGGGTCTGCATGTACTCCATCTCGCCATTCATCCCGGCATCTAGCCAGTTATTTAAATGCGGCATCGTGACAACGTCAGCCGCCGGCGAACACCCCGCATGGGCAAACCCAAGGCGGCGTGCTTCCGATTTTAGGGACTGTGTTAATTCTGACGGGGAGAGCATGGGGATAGATTGCCAATTAATGCAACATCGGTTTGACAAAGACTATTGAATCGTTTTGAACTGTGTTTAATCTGGGATGGGTCACAGTAGAAGACTTAAACGACCACGACAACTTTTGAACGAAGGCCCATCCATGAAAAACATCTTTACACTCGCCGTCGCGGTCGCCGCGTTGGCATTTTTTAGTTCTGCACAAGCATCCGCCCAAGGTTACATCAACGGTTACCAGTTTGGAACCGGAGTCAACCAGGCTCGTTGCGGTGGTGGCTGCAACCAGTGGGGCGGAGGGTTCTTTTCTGGATTCAACCGCATCGGAATCTTAGACCGCGCCCAGGCGCCACCGTACTTCGCGCAATTCCCACCTGTGTACTACAGCGGAATTGTACGTCGTCCTTACGGCATCAGCCCTTACGCGGCTCCGGCGGGAATCGAACCTGTGGAACTTCGCGCGATTCCAGCTGAAGTAGCACCGGTAACCATCCGCAACCCTTACATCAAAGGGGCGTCACCTGTCTCCACTCCGGCACCAAAAACCGAAGCGGTCGACGACGCAGGAAACAAAACGACTTGGACAAAGAACCCTCACTTCGACGTGATCGACCCCGCCAAAGCATTGGCGTTCTTCCAAAATTAGTCCACAGCTTTTTTTTAAGCGACAGACTACCAATCAGATCTGGTTCTTCCGTTAACGGGGCAAGAGAACCAGATCTTTTTTTTGTGCGCTGACAAAACCAATGCGACCATCCCCGGCCTCTCCTTAGTCAATAAACGGTTTTTCAATCCGCTCGAAGACAGGGAACACGATAGAGAATACTAATCTTCACTAATCCGACACTAATGGCGCGCGGTGATTAGTGTCTGATTAGTGAAGATTAGTGTTCCCTGCTAGCGCGATAGCGCTATGCAGTTTTGACAAATGGTAATCACGGCAATCACATCCAATTGCCCAGACAAACAGCATTCCTTAAGCTGTCTTCATGAAAGCCTACCAAGACATTGACGAATTGAATGCCGGCTCGGGCAAACGCAATATTATCCGCGTCCCCAATCAAGTCGACGTTTCGGTCACGCCGCGTGTGTTGCGCATCATCGACACCGCCGAATTCCAACGGCTCAAGACGATCAGCCAGCTTGGACTGGTCGCCACGGTTTACCCAGGCGCTGTCCACAACCGATTTGAACATTCGCTGGGCGTCTACCGCACTGCCCTGCTCTTCTTAGAACACTATCGCAGCAACGCGCGCTTTACCGAGATCGTCTCAGACGAACAGGCCGAAGCGTTTTTGTTGGCCAGCCTCCTTCACGACATTGGACACTGGCCGTTCTGCCACCCGATCGAAGACATCGCGCCGCCGGGAATCGCGACGCATGAAGAACTCGGTAGAAACTACATCGTCGATAGCGACATCGGGAAAGCGATCGCCGAAGATTGGTCGTGCGACTGCGACATGGTGCTCGACTTGATTCAGGGCAAAAAAGGCGATCCCAAAACAGCGCTGATCAACTCGTTGCTTTCAGGCCCGATCGACGTTGACAAAATGGACTACCTTTTCCGAGACAGCCTTCACGCCGGCGTGCCCTACGGTCAGAACTTTGATTCGAACCGTTTAATCAGCAGCCTTTGTGTCAACGAAACCGGAGACCGACTGGCGATCACCAGCAAAGGCCGAACGGCGGCTGAGTTGATGGTGTTCGCGCGGTACGTGATGTTCAGCGAAGTCTATTGGCATCATGCTGTCCGTAGCGCTACTGCGATGCTGCAACGGGCGTTCTATCTTTTCCATTGCCGCGGCCAGCAAATGACCGATTTCTACGACCAGTGGTTTCGCCAGAGCGAATTTGAATTTGTGCGTACGTGGAAGGACCATGCGGACGAAGACTGTCTGAATCTTCTGAACATGTTGTTCGGTGGCAGACGCGTTTTGTACAAACGCATTGCAAATTACTCGGGATTTGAATCGGAGGAGATTTTCCAAACGCTGGCGCATCGCCCCTACGATGAACTGGTCTCCATCAGTCAAAAATTGGTTGATGCGATCAACGATCAACACAAGCTCAACCTTCGTCCCCACGACATCTTGATCGACGCACCTCCAGTGGGGCTGGAGGTGCAGTTCGACGTCGATGTTTTGTATCCCTCTCAGCAGCGGTATCGCAAGCTTGGCGATGTTTCGCCCGTTGTCAGCACTTTGGCGCACAAACAATTTGACGACTACGTAAAACAAGTGCGGCTGTTCATTCATCCAGAGCACGCCGGTGCGCTGAAGGCCGTAGACTGGGACGGGCTTCTGAATTCGATTTAGGAACCAGCGTTTGGGCGCGTTGCTTACCATCGAATCAAACGACCGGACCGACTACCTTTGGTGTTGGAATCAATTCTGTCGCGCTATTGCGATTTCTTATCACGGATTTGGGTTCGCCCCACGGTCTTTCATCAATTCCGATTCCCATCGGCCGCCACTGCCAGGCACCGGTGGCCGCCTAAAGCCCTCGTGTGAACGCCCCTACGACCGGAACAACCCAATCGCTCTCGGGTGTCAGCGACGAAAAGCCAAATCTTTAAAGACGAGCCCTTTTCTGGTGCCCTTGGATTATCCGATTGACAAATTAGATGTTTACATCCTCCCCAACCGAACAATCTTGATTGAAGCCAGATCATGGAACAACCATCAAATCCCGCCCAAAATATCGACGCCATGCTGGAGCGTATCAACGGAATGGCCGCAGGAACGATTCCACAAACTCCTGCGGCACCGCCGGTAGCACAAACGCCACAAGTCGTAATGCCACCGATGCCGCCGGCGTCTGATCCTGCCGCATTCGCTTCAGGTCAAACAATGGCACCACCGCAGGTTCAAGTCTCTCCCTCGGTCGCCGAAGAAGTTGCAGCCCGCACACTCCAGGACAGTCGCCCCATCGTCCCTCAAGGCCAACGCTTGCCCCAACCGAGCGACCACATGGTCACCGAAAAAGATCGCTCTCGCGCCGACACCAACACCTTCATGCCGATGGAACCCACCTCTTTCGCCGAAGCGGGCATCAGCAGCGCCAGTGTCGAAGAACTGATTTGCAAATTTTTACTGGCACGTGGCGAGGCTTCGATTCGCGACGTCAGCGACCAAGTTTGCCTGCCGTTCAACATGGTTGAGGAGATCATTGTTAAGCTCAAGGCCGAACAGGTGCTTGGTTACATCGACCAAGCCGCGATGAATGACTACATCTGCCGGTTGACTGAAATGGGGCGAGACCGGGCACAGAAGTACTCAAATATGTGTTCATATTTCGGTAGTGCTCCTGTCAACTTCGAATCTTACGTCGATAGTGTGACGGCTCAAACGATCAACGATCAGAATCCTACCGAAGAAGATCTAGAAAGAGCCTTCTCCGACCTGTTGATTGACCCTCAGCTGATGGTGAAGCTGGGGCCTGCGGTCAACAGTGGAAAAGGCATGTTCTTGTTCGGATTCCCTGGAAACGGAAAGACAAGTATCGCCGAACGCATCACGGCCGCATTTGGGCCTTATGTTTGGATGCCGCGGGCGATTTCTATGGACCGCGACATCGTCCGGTTATTTGATCCAATGAACCACGAAGAGGCCCCGTTGGAGGAAAGCGGATCAGTTCTGACCGATCTTAGTTTTGACAAACGTTGGGTCCGGATCAAACGCCCTACGATTGTTGTTGGCGGTGAATTGACGATGGAACATCTAGAGATTCAATACAACTCACAGACGGGCATCAGCGAAGCCCCTGTGCAGATGAAAAGCAATACGGGGCTACTGCTGATTGATGACTTTGGCCGTCAAAGAATGTCAGTCGACGAATTGCTTAACCGCTGGATTGTTCCTCTGGAAAAGCGCTATGACTTCCTCAACACCAGCAACGGTAAAAAGATCCGAGTCCCGTTTGATCAGTTAGTCGTATTTTCGACCAACCTCGAACCGAAGGATCTCGTCGATGACGCGTTCCTGCGTCGTATCCCTTACAAGATCGAAGTCGAAAACCCATCGATTGAAAACTTCGTCAAGTTGTTTGAGATCATGTGCAAAATTTACAAATTTGAGTGGCGTCCAGAACTGATCAAGTACCTGATCGAAACCCATTATCTGCCGACGGACAGGCCGCTTCGTAACTGTCATCCGCGTGACTTGTTGCTGCAGGTGACCAACTACTGCAAGTATTTGAAGCTTGAGAAGAAGCTGACCAAAGAGTCGTTGGATTTCGCGTGCGAGAACTACTTCTCGATCATGTAGAACCGGAAATCGAGAGTAGTGGATGAGGCAACGAATCCGGCGCCTGCATTAAACTATCAATTGATAGGTATCGGAGAGGCAGGACTCGTTGCCTCATCCACTACCTCTCCCCCTATGCGTTGCACATTTAACGTCCGCGCATAAAAAATGAAGGGTTCCAGCTCGCCGCTGCCAGAACCCTTCTAAATTTGGCTGTCCGATTAAAAGCACGAAGCCTTGGCTCGGAGACCCACAGCCAGTAGTTTCATCGGCGATCGACTTGATTATCTCAAAGGAAAGTCGGCATATCGTTGCTTTCAGCAAAACCGGCGACTTCTTGGCGACAGCGAACCCGATTTCGCTATCCTAATCAGTACATCTTCACACCTGCCGCAACATGCTTGGCTGTGATCGCGTTGCTGCCATGTGAACCAAAGCGCCGGCACTAGCCAACCGCCTTTTTTGGAATTTTGATTAAAGTGCGGCCCGCGTCCGAAACCACCAAATAATGCTTGTCGGGCTTCGAGTAAAACCCCAAACAAACGAGCCCGTTTGTTGCTGATGGCTACTTTTCATTTGCCAATCTTTCGACGAAGATAATGAGACGTTTATGAAGTATATCTGAAACGAAAAACGCGGAAATTCACAATGCCCAACACAGACGCTCTCAAACTCGCAAAACTCGCTCTCGAAGACGGAACGGTCTTCACCGGTTCTTCACTTGGTGCTGCTGGCACGACCACGGGCGAAGTGGTCTTCAACACGTCGATGACCGGTTATCAGGAGATCCTCACTGACCCCAGCTACCGGGGCCAGATCGTCACCATGACCTATCCCGAGATCGGAAATTATGGCGTCAACGAGGAAGACGTCGAAAGCCACCAGCCTCACGTGTCCGGGTTTGTGATCCGCAACCTCAGCGAAATCCACAGCAACTTTCGCTCGACTTCGGATCTGGACACTTATCTTAAATCCAACAACATTGTCGGCATCCAAGGCATCGACACGCGGTCCTTGGTCAAACACATCCGCAGCCAAGGCGCCATGAAAGGTGCGATCTCGACCGAAATCATCGAAGACGCAAAACTGGTCGAGGCCGCTAAAGCATCAGAGAGCATGGTTGGCCGAGATTTGGTTCAGGAAGTAACGCCAGAGAAAAGCTCTCAATGGAGCGATAGCTTGTCAGATTGGTGGGTGATGCGAAATGATGCGGGAAAAAACACAGGCGATTCTCCGCACGTTGTCGCGATGGACTTTGGCATGAAGCGCAATATCGCTCGGCATTTGAACGACCAAGGCTGTCGCGTGACGATCGTACCGGCGCAAACGTCCGCCGAGGAGATCATGGCGCTGGAGCCGGATGGGATCTTTCTTTCCAACGGCCCTGGAGACCCAGAACCGTTAACCTATGCGATCGAGACAATTCAACAGTTGCTGGGCAAAGCTCCTATCTTTGGAATATGCCTTGGGCATCAATTGCTGTCGCTGGCTTGTGGAGCGAAAACGTTCAAGCTGAAATTTGGGCATCGTGGAGCCAATCAGCCGGTGCAGGAAACGGAAACGGGCAAGATCGAGATCACGACGCAGAATCACGGCTTTGCAGTGGATCCTGAATCCGTGCCTGAAGACTTGGAGATTACGCACTTCAATTTGAATGACAACACCGTCGCCGGCGTCCGCCACCTCAAACACCCCGCATTTGGCGTTCAGTATCACCCCGAAGCGGCGGCCGGTCCGCACGACAGCCAGTACCTATTCAGCCGATTCCGCAAGCTGATCGACGATAATCGAGTTGCAACGGCGTAGCCTCGGGCTCGGGAGGTCAAAGCTCCACCTGAGACCCAACCGACAACCTGGCTGATTGTGCCGCGTAGGTCTGTCTGGTGAGGAGCCTCGACGTCCGCAATTGCAGGCTCCGGCCTTTGTTTGAAAAAGAAACGCCAACTATTTTCAAACAAGTGTTTTTCTGTGTTGACAGCTAGATCGCAATCCATAGAATACGCCTCCACAAGCAACGACAAGTTCGCTGCTTTGATCTTTGACAATTTAGTAGAGACCTCTTGTAAATTCGTTTGAGGAGTTGTGTTTTGGGACTTCGGTTTCAGGATTCAATTTCAATCAAGCAAATATTTTTAAGCACAAGATCATATGAACTAAGTCGGGTAGCAATTTA
>CAKZVF010000230.1 GCA_937921995.1 uncultured Pirellulaceae bacterium | reverse complement strand
GTAATCTTCTAAGGTCGTATACCTTAGTCTCGTGCATCGCGTATCATGTGCTGCCAAAGAAATTGGCCAAAAGGGAGCCGGTTAAAAGCCTTTTGCGATTACGCCGTTCCCAATTATTCCTTGCCCCGATTACGAGTTTGGTATGCTTTTTAAGAGACCTTGCCACAGCACCATCGCTTCCGCTGTGGGAATGGGCGTTTGTTTGGCATTGTTGCTGCTGGCCAACCGCAGTCTCGCTCAGGTTGCCTTGCAGTGCGATTTCACCAATAACAGAAATCGCCGACAGCCGATGCATGACCACTGGAACGTGAGCAATCGGATTTCGCCGATTCGCGGGTTTGCCCAACCGGTCGGCGAGGCACCTCGAATTACAATCGTAAGGCCGCTGGGAGGCAAAGCAAAAAATGGGAAAAAGTTGATCGAGGAGGATACTTGCCTGTGGGACGGGCAAAAATACGTTTACAACTGGGCGCCTCTGAAGAAGCAACTTGATAACGTGCTAAAACGCGCTGACGTCCATCAATTGCTGATCGACAACCCGCCTTGGGTATTTCAGCGCGGGGCAAATTTTGATCAACGAAAAGAAATTGAAACATACGGCAACGCAACGCCTCCCAACGATACACGGGCATGGTCAGCTTACATCGCGGCACTGATTCAGGAATTGATCGATAGCTACGGAAAGGATCAAGTTCAAAAGTGGCGGTTTTGTATCGGTCGTGAGATCGGTACCCGAGGGCACTGGACGGGGACCGCGTCGGAGTTCTTTCAACACTACAAGCTCACCCATCAAAGCATTCGGTCGGTGTTGCCTGAGGCGAAAATCGGCACTCATTTTTTGTGGGCGTCTTCAAGAAATTCGGCCGGCCCGCAATTTGTTAAATGGTGCAGTCGCAACAACGTTAGTTACGATTTTATTGGTGTGTCTTTCTATCCCTTCTACGATCGGCCTGAACGCGTTGACTTGGACCATGTTTATAAAATTGACTTTGCGCCTATTAAAGATATTCGGCGCTGGAACTCTGATGCGACGCTGGAAATCCATGAGTTTTCTCTGATCACGAAACTAAGCCGGCAGGGTAATCGGTTCGACAATGCCCCGCGGGGGCATGTCGAATCATTTACGGTTTTGATGGCGAAAATGATGTACGAACATGGGATGTTTGATATTTTCCGATGGGGTGATGGAGCCGATAAGACCGCCGAAGAAGTTTTCCGAACGATGACAGGTAATCTTTATTACCGAAGTTCCAAACGCGGATCACCGACGGCTGCCGGAAATATGGTTGATGGTGTTTTCGCACTGGACGTTGAGAATCGGCAGTGCAACATCGTCGTCAGCAGTTACAACGCCGATCCGCAATCCAAAAGAAGCGAGCCCGTAAGAATTGACACGTTGCTTCCGCTTAAATCAGGCACCGAAGTCAAATGGCGAATTGCTGTTTGCCAGGACGGGAACTTGAATTGGGGCAAGTGGCAAATGATGAATACCGCTTCTGTTTCTCGATCGCCTGCATCGCGATTAAGTTTTGCTGTCAATCTTGCGCCTTTTACGTTTCAGAAATTGGAAATCGTCATTCCTCCAGATGCTGCTCCCAACGATGAAGATCCTAAAGTAGTAAAATCTAAGAAATCAGCTCCCCAAGCGGTCGCGACGCGTCCCAAGCCCAGCAAGAATTCTTCAAAGGAATCCGCTGAAGTGGAGAAACGGGGCAAAGCGCGGACCAAGCGCGTCATAACAAATCGAGGGACCGGTGCTCAGGTAGAGGTTGAGCTGGTCAGCCTCAAAAGTGGGCAATTAACTTGTATCACCAAAGGGCGTCGGTTCGTTTTTCCGCTGACCAATCTAAGCGCCGAAGATCAAGCGTTTATTAAAGCATGGAGCAAGAATAATTGAACCTACGCTGGGCCGCGCGTACTTCGTCAGAAAAGCAAAGGTGTCAACGGAGGATAAATTTTCCTGCCGACAAATCTAGCGAACTCCAATACCTCCGCGGGGTATCAATTTGATGGCCGCAGGCGTTCTGTGGATGCCCCATCGTAGACACCTTGAAGCAGCGCCGCGACCGCGTAGGCCGGGCCGCAGATGTTGGCCCGAGGGCTAATACGTTCAGAAAGTGCCACCCGAGCCAACTGGGGAAAGTGTTCGGCTAACACACGTTCGGCGAAAAAGCTTCCCGAACCAACCAACAACACCGACTCGGTTGAGTTCCCATTTTTTTTAAGTGCGTGATCAATGGCTTCCACCAGGAGCAACCGATAGGCCTCAATGGCTCCACTGGCGATCCGCTGAATCACATTCTCGTCGATCTCTGGGACATCACTACAAACCATCCGCGCCAATCGGTGCAGCGCATGGTGGCGGGAATTCGAACGCCCGTCGGCCGAATTTGTATCTTTGGAATCCTCGGGTGTTAACCCCATACAAATCAGCGCATCATGGATCGTCGCAAACAATTCGCGCGCCAGTCCAATTTTTTCGCCTGCGAAATCGACCGACTGGATCAAACTGCAAATCGGCGTCCGACCGATGCCGGCATAAATTAACTCAAAGTTCTTTAACCTCGTGAAATCATCTGTGCCACGTGCCGTTGGAACGCCACCGACTACGGGAATCACATCGGTGGTTGTTGAACCAACATCAACGACCAGCCCTGAGTGATCGGGCAGATGCCGGGCGCCAAAACAGGCCATGGCATGCCAATTGGATGCCGCAACCGCCTTCCAGTTTCGTTCGACCGTTTCCAAGTTCGACCATTCTCGGTCGATTTGATAGAACAAAACCTGCTTATTGCCCGCGGCCTTACTCACAGCATTTGCAATGAAAGCAACCCCCTGTTTTTTGCTTGAAAAACAGTCGGCTAATTCGCCGGTCATCGTGACGGCAATGTTTTGAACCTCATCAGCAGCATCGACTTGATTCAACAACTGTTTCAGCGATTGCGGTAGTTCTGCCGACCGTGTCCACATCTCAAACGAAACTTCGATCGCGCGAACGTCTTGGTCAGCGGATTCGGGCATGAACACCGCTTTAAGATTCGCCCCGCCGATATCTAAACCGATCGTATTCATGTATTCACAATGTCCGTCAGCGCCGCACGCAAATCGCCAAAATGAAATTTAAAACCCTCTGCAAGGGCCTTTTCTGGAACCACGTTCTGCGAAAAGAACAGGCTGTCAGCGAATTCCCCCAAGGCCAGCTTTACACCGAATTTGGGCGCTGGCAGCACGGCCCAACGATTAACGGCTTTCGCCAATTGCTGAGTAAATTCGGCGTTACGAACTGGCGCTGGCGCTGTCGCGTTGAACACGCCAATAGCGGAGGGCGTTTGGATTGCCCATTGAATCATTCGCGCTAAATCCGCGACATGAATCCAAGGGAACCACTGTTTGCCCGATCCAAGCTTCCCTCCTAAGCCCAGCTTAAATAAAGGGATCATCTTCTCCAGTGCTCCTCCATCGCGTCCCAGCACGATGCCAATACGCAGCTTCACTACCCGCACGCCGCTGTCGGCTATTTCATCGGCCGCATCCTCCCACTGGCGCGAGACATCGGTTAAGAATCCTCTACCAGGAGCATGGCTTTCGGTCACCACGCCCTCTCCTGCGTCTCCGTAGAATCCAACAGCCGATGCGGACACGAACACGTCCGGTTTGTGTCCCGAATCAAGTAAGCCCTGAATCAGGTTTTTGGTACCGACCACGCGACTGTCGCGGATGCTTTTCTTCTTTGCTGCGTCCCAGCGTCCCTCGGCAATCGAGTCACCCATCAAATTCACCACCGCCGTAACGCGTTTGTTCGATGGCATCTCCAGCGGACCGGCCATTGGGTCCCACTGTACGACATCGACGTCGCGCGTCAATTTTTCTCTTGCTCGGGATGCGTTTCGCGAGGTAACGACGACGTCTTCGAGCAGCGGTAGCAGATGATTGCCGACGAATCCGGTGCCGCCTGTTACTAATATCGACATGATTACTTAAGAAATGGTGAAAGATATGAAACTCTAAGTCTACCGGCAGGCACATTTTGACAATAGATGCGGTAATCCTGATCTCAGGCGCCAAGCTATTCAGACAAAAACGCAACGGCTATAATCAGAACCGCGTAGCAGCGGAAGTCTCAACACTCTCTGGCGCTTTAAAGTTCAAGGTTGCGTTTGTTCGCCCAACAGGAAACCCATGTCTGAAAACTTGATTGGCCAAGACGCCATCGACCGACTGAAACAATGTCGCCAGGAGATCCTCTCGGAACTGTCTCAAGTCATTGTTGGCCAGCAGGAAGTGGTCGACCAGATTTTGATCACGATCTTCAGTCGGGGCCACTGCCTGCTCGAAGGCGTGCCGGGATTGGCGAAGACGCTGATGGTCAGCACCATCGCTAAGACGTTGAACCTGTCCTTCTCTCGAATCCAGTTCACGCCAGATTTGATGCCCGCTGACATCACCGGCACCGAAATCATTGAAGAAAATAAATCGACCGGCGCTCGGGAACGCAGATTCCTCGAAGGCCCCGTCTTCTCGAATATTATTCTGGCCGACGAGATCAATCGCACGCCGCCCAAAACTCAGGCAGCGTTGCTCGAAGCGATGCAGGAGCGCACGGTGACGGTGGGGCGCATTGCTCACGATTTAGCGAATCCGTTTTTCGTACTGGCAACACAGAACCCAATCGAACAGGAAGGGACCTATCCGCTTCCCGAAGCCCAACAAGACCGATTTATGTTCAAGGTGTTCGTCAATTACCCAACCTTTGCTGACGAACTGGAAATCGCGCGTCGAACAACCGCCCGCAACAAGGCCGATGTGAAGTCCGTTCTCAGCGGCGAAGACATCTGTCAGCTCCAGGACACGATCCGTGACGTGCCGGTTTCTGACCACGTCATCAAATACGCGCTTACGCTTGTCCGCCAGACGCGCGTTGGCAACGAAGGCATTCCCCAGTTTGTCAACGACAGCGTTGGTTGGGGCGCCGGTCCTCGCGCGGTTCAATTTTTGATTTTGGGCGGAAAGACCCGAGCGCTTCTGCATGGCCGAACACACGTAACCACCGAAGATATCGCGGAACTTGCTAAACCGGTGCTGCGCCATCGTTTGGCGATTAATTTTGCCGCGCAAAGCGATGGAGTGACGTCCGATGACGTCATCGAACAGTTGATACAAAACACCCCGGCCAAAGAGGACGAATTGACTTCCGATGCCCGATTCCAAAAGATTTTTACATCCTGAAGCAATCAAACGCATTGCCCGGATGGATCTAAGGGCTCGGCACATCGTCGAGGGGTTCCTGTCGGGGATGCACCGCAGTCCACACTTCGGGCAGTCGGTTGAATTCCGTCAGCATCGCCAATATACGCCCGGAGATGACCTTCGGCACGTGGATTGGCAGGTTTGGGCGCGGCAAGATCGGTTGTACGTCAAACAGTTCGAAGCCGACACGAACATGCGTGTCAATCTGTTGGTCGACGTCTCCAATAGCATGGACTACGGAGACGGTGCGTTAACCAAGTTCGAATATGCCGCCACTGTCGCCGTTTCTCTTACGTATTTAGTCCTCAAGCAACAGGATGCCATTGGTTGCTTGACGTTCGACGCCGCCGTTCGGTCGAGGATCCAAACGCTGTCTCGAAAAACTCAAATGCAATCCATCATGCAAGCGCTACAAACAACTCGGCCAGAGAGCAAAACGGATCTATCGAACATCTTCAAACAGGCCGCGGAAATTTATCCTAAACGCGGGATGATGATCGTGATTTCAGATCTGTTATCGGATGTCGAATTAACGCTCAAAGGTTTGCGGTTGCTGCGTCAGCGAGGGCATGATGTGCTTCTGTTTCACATCATGGACAATGACGAAATTGATTTCCCGTTCTCGGGGCCCACGAAGTTTGAAGATTTAGAATCCGATACAAAGTTAGCTTGCAATCCGAAGGCGTTGCGTGAAGGATATCTGGAATCGCTGGAAGAATTTTTGACCAGCGTTCGCCGCGGCTGTGCGCAGGCTGCGGTTGACTACGCACTGGTGAAAACAGGTGATTCGCTGGATGCCGTGTTAGCCAAGTTTTTGTCTGCGCGAATGGAGGTGCGTAGGTAGTCGGTGCCTTTTGCGTCTGCGAAATCTACTCAGTCCATTCATGTTTGATAACATTTTTTCATCTTCGCCAAGCGTTTGGGCCGGGTTGATTTCCGGTGCGATCGCAATTCCGATCTTAATCCATTTGATTAACTTGGTTCGGCATAAAACGGTGCGCTGGGCGGCGATGGAGTTTTTGCTGAAAAGCCACAAACGTAACCGCAACTATGTTTGGCTGAAGCAAATGTTGCTGCTTGTGGCTCGCATCGCAATGTTGCTGATCGCATTGTTTTTGCTGGGGCAAGTCGGTTGCGATGGGGATCGTATTGCCCGATTGCTAGGGGGGCGGTCAACACACCATTACGTTCTTTTAGATGACAGCTTCTCAATGGGGCAACGCGGAGAAAACGAAAACGATCCAACCGCGTTCGATCGCGCTAAGGCGACGCTTTCTTTGATTGCTGGCCGTGCCAAGGATCGCCAAAACCAAAAGTTCACACTTTTGCGATACTCTCAAGCCGAAAACGTGGCAGAAGATGTGGGCGCAACCAACGATACTTCCGGTTCCCCACGGTCGAGAACCGCGGACATTGAAAATATCTTGGTTGACAGTCAATTTGATGCGTTACTGGAAACCGTCAAGGGGACCATGGAGGTGTCGTGGTTTGGTGGTGGCATCGAATCGGGGCTGACGCGTGTGAAAACCTTGGTAGAAGAACGTTCGGATGAAAACGCGATCGTTTATGTTCTGTCCGATTTCCGCCGCAAGGACTGGGACGCTCCTGAACAGGTTGCCAGTGATCTTGCTGACATCCGTGGCACTGGCGGCGCGATTGAGTTGATTAACTGTGCTGCGACTGATGATTCCAACGTTGCCGTTGTCGATCTTCAACCGGTCGGCAGTATTCGTGTCGCTGGAACGCCATTGATGATGCAGCTGAAAGTGAAGAACTTTGGACGAGATGTTGTTACCAAAGTGCAAGCCAACATCGCCACAACTTCCTACAGCCAGCCGACCCATGCAGAAAGCTTGAGTTTTCAGAAGGAAGATTTGCCGACGGTCTTCATAGCTGAAATTGCCGCGGGTGGGACTCAGACACGAGTCTTCCCGGTGTTTTTCGACGTGCCCGGCATCCACTCGATTTCGGCCCAACTTAACCGCGATGGCCTCACCGCTGATGATCGGCGAGACTGCACCGTTGAGTTTGTGGCGGCATCGAAAGTTCTGGTGATTGACAATGCGGAGCAATTGCACAGTAATTTCCTCAGCCTCGCGCTTAGCCCTGACGGGTCCACTGGCGTCGAACCGGTGTTTGTAACCAAGGACTATCTGCGCGACGTTTCGTCGGAGGAATTGCAAACCTTCGAAGTCGTTTTTTTATTAGACGTCGATCAGTTGGACGACGTCGCCGTAACAAAGCTCGAAGCCTTCTGTCAAAACGGGGGCGGCGTTGGGTTCTTTGCCGGTCCAAACACTGACATCGGTTTCTATAACCGGATACACAGACAAGGGCAGGGCGTTTACCCCATCGAATTAGAACAGTCCCTTGAGGTCGTCGAAGACACAAACGTCACCGGTCGTGATTTCCAGGTCGAATCTCATCCTGTTTTCGCGCCTGTGAACAGCCAGAAGACGACCTTGCTGGATTTAGTTAATATCGAACGAGTTATGGTGCCAACACGATCATGGCTGTTGAAGCAACCGGCCGGGGTTGAAGTCATCGCCACTGTACGCGGCGACAAGAAACGGCCTCTTTTTGTGACCGGGCAGTTCGGTGCCGGGCGTGTGATTGCCTGCACGACGACCGCTGGACCTGTTTGGAACAATTGGGCTCGCAACGCAACCTTCCCACCGATCATGCTGCTGATGCAAGACTATCTTGCCGCGGGCCGGCAATCCAGCAACGATCAATGGGTCCAGACGCCTTATGTTATCTCTGTGGATCGCAAGCGTTTTTTGCCCAAAGCCCAGATGCTTAAACCGGTTGCCCAAGGGCAACCGCGTGAATTGGCTGATCTCCCACTTGCCGAATCCGGTAATGGCAGATTAGAAAACGCGGTCGCGGGTGTTTCCATTACACGTGCCGGAGATGATTTCGAAGTCGATCGCCCCGGCGTTTTTGATTTCTGGCTACAACGAAACTCTGGCGAATACTCCGTGGTTCGGAAGGCGTTCAATGTGGACGTTTCTGAGAGCGACTTGCGGCGTGCGAGGGCGTCGAAAATGATTGCCGCGCTAGAGCTGGCGCAACCCATCATGTCCCAGTGGAATAGTTTCAACCCCGAACCCGAAGTTCGGCAAGCGTCCTCGTTGACACGATTCTTTCTTTTGGCGCTATCTGTTTTGCTGGTCGCAGAACAGGCCCTTGCGTACTCCCTAAGCTACCACCAATCGTAACCGGCATGCTTCTTCAATCTGACATTCGAACGTTCTACGAACTGCAACCGGTGCTGCCGGCGGGTCAGTGGTGGCAGGTTTGTCTGTTGATGATTGTCGTGTTGGTCATGTTGTTGTGGGCGGTGTTGCTTTATCGAAAGGACAGTGTCGATCTCAATCGCCCTTCGTCGGTGTTGCTGACGACGCTGCGTTTGTTGACGATCGCCACGGTGGCATTGTTTGTCGCCAACCCCGGCCAGCGCAGTGAAACTCGGATCGTCAAGCCATCGCGGCTTGCGGTATTGATGGACAATAGCCTGAGCATGGGTTTGATGGAACCGGTCGCCGATGGTAGCACCGAACGTTCGGTGCGATACCAGCAATTGGTACAGTGGATGGAGGGCCCCAACGTTGAACGATTGCGATCCGACCATCAGGTGTCGGTGTATCGTTTTGGCGATGGCGATCAACCCGAACTGATTCAAGAGTTTTCGAAACTCGACAGTACCAACGCAGCAACCGCGCGAGACCTAAGCACCGAACAGCGTAACGAATTCACCGTGTCCCGATGGATCGCTTGGGTTGCCGTTCTGGTTTGCGTCAGCGCACTTGTCATTGGCCTGGTCGGAGTTTTTCGTTCGCGACGATCACAGGCGCATCCTTCGGAGGAAGCTAACTCGATTTATGGCACATGGTGGTTTACGATCGCGGTGTTATTCTTCATCGCCGGATTGTGGGCGTTTGCTACCGCTGATTTATGGGCCCCGAAGATCCCCCTTGCTCAGTCGTTGGGGGTAAGGCCTGTCGAAACAGCGACGGCTTCCGCAATTCTGACAAACGCTGTCTCAGATGCAGACCGTCCGGACAAAGAACCACCAACCCAGTGGAACACTGCGGTGCAACCCCAAGGCACGTCGACGCGATTAGGATCCGCGATTCAGTACATCGTCAATAAAGAACAGGGCGGGCCGATCGCGGGTGTCGTTATATTCACCGACGGCCAAAGTAATTCTGGCATTCCTGTTGATCGCGCTATTGCCGCTGCGTCCAACGCGGGCATCCCTGTTTTCACCGTTGGCATCGGCGGTACGATTCGTCCGCAGAATGTCGCTGTCGCAACGATTGAGGCCCCCGAACGCGTTTTGCCCGGCGATAAATTTCAAGTCAAAGCGCTTATCAAAGCGTTCGGTTTAGAAGGTCGCACCGCCCGGGTCCAATTGATCAGCGTGGACGAAAAGGAGACAGAGGCGGCCGTTATTGAAGAAGAAACGAACATCCGTTTGTTGGGCGACGGTCAACCCGCCAGCGTGGAATTCGCGGTTTCGCGCGATCGGCTTGGCAAACGCCGGTATGAGATCGCTGTTGAGTCATTTGAGGAAGACCTTGATGCGCGCGATAACAAAATGGCGACGGTCGTCGAGGTAATCCAGCAGCAAACCAAAGTCTTGTTAATGGCCGGTGGACCGACGCGCGAGTTTCGTTTTTTGCGCAATCAGCTCTATCGCGACAAAGACATTCAATTGCATGTGTGGCTGCAATCGGCCGATCAGGGCGCCGATCAGGAATCGGATGTTCTGTTGCAAGCTTTTCCGGACTCGCGTGACGAGGTCTATGACTACGACTGCATTGTCGCGATTGATCCCGATTGGCGAATGTTGAACGTAAACCAAACGAAGATGCTCGAACGCTGGGTTGCCGAACAGGCGGGCGGGTTGATTACCATCGCCGGTCCCGTGAATACACCGCAGTGGACGCGCCAGCCGCGCGGCGATGATTCGATCGACATCGTTCGCAAGCTGTATCCGGTGTCGTTCTACAGCCAAGGCTCTTCGGTGCTGAAGTTGGGGCGTTTCGGAGGCGCGACCGCTTTTCCGCTGGAGTTTTCGCGCCAAGGCCGATCGGCGGAATACGTTTGGATTGGCTATTCGGCCGGTGAAAGCCAGGAGACATGGGCCAAGTTCGAGGGGGTCTTTGGTTACTACGCGGTCAACGATGCGAAATCGGGCGCTGAGGTGCTGGCTAATTTCGCCGATCCAGAGACCGCCGTCGACGATCAATTGCCGATCTATCTGGCCAGCCAATTCTACGGGGCCGGACGTGTATTCTTTCAGGCCAGCGGGGAGATGTGGCGGGTGAGGCGATTGGACGTAGATTACTTTGAGCAGTACTACACCAAACTGATTCGTTGGGCCAGCCAAGGCCGGTTGTCGCGCGATTCGACGCGCGGGGTGCTGTTGACCGATCGGCAGCGCTGCTGGATGGGCGACACGATCGAGGTGCAGGCGATCTTGAAAAATGCTCAGGACGAACATTTAGATTACCCGCAGGTCGAAGCCAGCTTGATCACACCCGATAAATTGACTCAGCCGGTCATTCTGCGATCTAATCCTAACGCCGCGTCACCGGGAAGCTTCCGAGGCAATTTCGTCGCAGGCAGCGAAGGAGAATACCGAATCAATTTGGCGATCCCCGAAAGCCCCAATCTGGACGTGCTGACGACGACGGTGTTGGCGACGATTCCCGATCTGGAAAAAGAAAAGCCCCACCGAAACGAGGCCGTACTTTCGAAAATCGCCAAAAACACCGGCGGAACCTATTTTCGATCGGCACTTGAATTCACCGTTGGTAACGACGGCGAGCCGGACAATTCGGAATCAGCGGCGCAATTGATCCCCCCGCAGGATCAGGAGACGATTATCGCCGGAACCTTTGATCGGTTTTTCAAACGCAAGTTTATGATGTGGGTTCTGGGCATTTTGACCACGGGTTTGGCCGCCGAATGGATTCTCCGCCGATTGCAAAAATTGGCGTAGGCGCGTTGCCCATTGAGGATCTACTAATAGGATCCATATCCACAAAAACAAGAGACACTTCAACACCTATCATGCGACAGATCTACTTAGACTACAACGCGACGACACCGATCGCGCCGAGTGTTATCGAAACAATGTTGCCGTTTTTCTCCAGCCACTACGGCAATCCCTCCAGTTCCCATGCGATGGGGCGCGCCGCCAGCGAAGCGATCGAAGATGCGCGTTGCAAGATCGCGGGGCTGATCGGATGCGATCGAAATGAAGTGGTTTTCACAGGCTGTGGCACCGAGGCAAACAATCTGGCGCTCAAAGGCGTTATGTTGGCCGATGGGCAAGCACGCGGGCATCTTATTATTTCGGCGATTGAGCATCCCGCCATTTCGGAGCCCGCCAAGTTTCTTGAACGTATGGGCTGCGAACTGACGATTGTTCCTTGCGATGAAAACGGAGTCGTCAGGCCTGCTGACGTTGAAGCCGCCATTCGCCCGAATACTCGGTTGATCAGCGTCATGCACGCCAACAATGAAATTGGGACGATTCAGCCCATCCGTGAGATCTCAGAAGTTTGCCGGTCGCGGAACATCTTGCTGCATTCGGATGCATCACAATCGACTGGAAAGATCCCCGTCTTCGTTGACTATTTGGACGTGGATATGCTGACCATTGCTGGCCATAAATTTTACGGCCCCAAAGGGATCGGCGTTTTGTTCGTGCGTGAGGGTTTGGGTTTGGAGTCGCTGTTGCATGGGGCAGGGCACGAACAGGGAATGAGAGGCGGCACCGAAAACACGCCCTACATCGTCGGACTTGGACAAGCCGCGTTGTTGGTTTCCAAAAGTCTGGATGAATCGGTCGAAAAAATGACGCAGTTGCGAGATCGACTGTATGAACAGCTCAACAGCGGCATACCGGGCCTTCGAGTCAACGGTTTCGGCGCCGAGCGATTGCCGAACACGTTAAGCGTCAGTTTCCCTGAGGTCACCGGCGATGAACTGTTGCGGCGGGTGCCAGAGATTTGTGCTTCAACCGGAGCGGCATGTCACAGCGGCGAAGTCTTTGGTTCCTCGACGCTTTCCTCGATGGGAATCAGCGATTCTCAAATGGCGGGAACGGTCCGCCTGTCAGTAGGATGGACAACGTCTGAAGAGGAAATTGATCGGGCATCGAATCTGTTGATTGATGCTTGGGAGAATTTGGTCAGCTTGATCTAGGATTCTGAACACGATTTATTCTGAGTGTGTCTTCGTAGCCGGAGTCGCAAGGCTTCGGTTTTATACTGAGCCTTAGCGGGACAAATCCACAGAGGTCGGGTGCCTTTCTTTGCCGGCGGGGCGATCGTTCCCGGTTGTTTGGAGTGAGAAACACACCTAACGCGGATTGTTGGGTCGGTTAAAGTCTGGCACCGAATCGTCCGTCTGGCCGTTAGGCGTCACGAGCGCACTGGCCTGGATAGTGTACTCAGCACCCGCTTTTGAAGAATCCGAAACCAGATCCGACAATCGCATGTTTTCTTTAACTAACTCGTTGACCCTTTCTTCGTTCGAACGGTAGAGCCTTTTGTAACCCACAACTTTTTTGGCCAGCTTCATGTAGTTGTTGCGGTTTACGGCCGCGTTTGCCAGTCGCTCCTTGAGATTCGAAACCTTCGACTTACTGGCGGCAAGTTTCTTCTCCAATTCTTCTATCCGACGCGATTGATCGGATGTTTGATCCGCGCGGGCTTTTTTCATTGCAACGACTGCTTCTTCGTGTTCACCCGAGGCCACCTTCTCAGTTGAGATCTCAGCCCCGATCTGGTCCACACTGTCCTGCGATTGAGCTTCCATTTCTGTGAGTTTCGCCTGAGTCTTCGCCAAGGTTTTTTTTGAAGCCAACCACTTTGATTTCAACTTTGAAAAAGCCGCGTTTCGTGTGACAAGCTTTTGCTTGAGCGCTTCTGATTTGGCCTCGAGTTTCGTCATTCGTTCTGCCTCACACTGGACATAGTCAGTGTGTGATTGCTCGGCCGCGTTTAGATCTGCCTCGTGTTTTGCCAACGTCACCTCCCTTTCAGTCAGCTCGGATTCAGCCTGTTCAAGTTTTGCCCGCAATTCGTTGACGCGCTCTTGCTCCTGTGATTCAGCGGCGGCAAGCGTTGCCTCTGCTGTGGACAAATCGGTTTCAAGCTGACTGATCGTTTCGGATTGTGACCGCAAGTTTTGTTCGAGCGATTCAACTTGCGTTTGATGCGCTTGCTGGAGTTCACTTTGGGATTCGATATGAGATTCCAGTGACTCCTGAGTTCTGGTAAGTTCGGCCTCAAGACTCGAGAGATCTTCTGTTTTAGCGCTTACCTCGTCGCCTAACACTTCCAAGTCAACCAACAGCTTTTTCTCACGTTCATCTGCCTTGGCTTTGATCACGGCAATCGTTTCATCGGATGCCAGAGAATCGGATTTGAGCTTTGATATTTCTAATGACTTGTTATTCAATTGTTCCTGCAGCAGCCCTACTTCTTCCAACAGTTCAGCGCGGCAACTGTCAGCGTCGGCTTGCGAGGTGGCAAGTTTTTCATTCGAGATCCGCAGATCTTCTTTCAACTGCGTCTGAAGATTTGAGAATTCATCGGATTTACCTTTCAGCTGACTTTCAAGGCTGTTCGCTTTCGCCTGTAATTGCTGCGATTGTGATTGCTGTGCGGCAAGCGCTGATTTCGCTTTCAATAGATCGGATTGCAGCTGTTGGACTTCGATATCTTTGGCGCTGAGTTGCTTGTCCAATTTCTTCGCCTTCGCTTGAAGTTCGGAAGTTCGCAATTGACTGTTGGCCTTCACCAAAGCAAGCGACTCTTTCGCATTGAGCAGTTCCGACTCCAGCAAAGAATTTGAAGGTGCAACACCATCACCGACCGGACTTGTGCGTTTAGGATACACTACCTTTTTAAAAGTTGCCCTTTTCTTCAAACCCTCACTCGTTCCGTCGTCGCGTGTACTCGCATGCTCTTGACGCGTCTGGGAATCGCTACCGCTGTCTTCTTCGTTTCTCCAATTATCGTTGTATGGGTCAGCGTATTGTTGGAGCACGTGGTTTTGTCGCCGCAAAGTAAGCCACGACAGAAAGCGCCCTATGTTCCACAAGAACACCACCACAAGAAACGCGAGGCCCAACGAAACCGCCAGAAGAATTGGAGTACTCATCTCACCGTTCAACGGAGCGGTCCAATCAGAATTCGAAGGCTGAATTACCTTGGCTACTGGTCCATCTTTGGGAGTGGTTTGGGCACCAAAGGGAACCTTGTCGACCGCTGTGACTGCCTGTTCGGTTTCTGCGATCGAACGCGTGGCATAGTCGGGATTTGGAATCGTACCTGGGGACGCAGGGACCGTCGAATCGGATACAGCGGTGAGACTCTCGCCCACCTCCTCATCACCCTCGATGCTAGACATTTTTTCCTTGTCCAAAACGATCGACGCGTCGACTTCTTCCGAAGAGAATTGATCGAAGTAGGCATCTGCTGCGGCTTCTGAGGTCGAATCGACCGATGGATCAGCGACCGTTTCGGATTGCGCTTTTAGTTGCGCTTCATATTCAGCGAGCGTGATCGTATCGACGACCCAATCTCCCTGAGGGTTGGGCAGATTATCGTCAAATTGCTCTACAGACGTGTCGACCGCGGTTTGCGAATCGGAGCGTCCGGCGGATACAGCGGCCTCGGTGGAAGCAGGAGGCGAGTGGGATTGGCACACGAACGGGCCCTCTCAAAAAGCATGTAAACGAGGTCGCGGTCTCCACCCGAGACCGACCGACGTTCATCTTAAGCAATTGCTGCGCGCGGTTCAAACAATTCTGTGAAAGATCGCCAACTGCAGACGAAACAGTCTGCCATTAAGTCGGACCTGCTCCGTTGCTGTTTACCTAGTTTGCGTAAACAAATCCCAATTGCTTTCCTGCTTCAGTTCGAGCGACGTACTTATTTGTCTTGGGGGTTCGGGGAACATCTCCAGAAACTGAATTCCTAGGTGCAATGCCAACGGGGGCTGAAGTAGCACTATTTCTTTTACGCCTAACGGAGCAAAAAGGGAGCGCTCATGCCCGTCCAAGGCTCTCGACCTCGGCCAAGCGTGGCCAAGTTGTGACTAAATCAACAACTCGCTTCGTGCTTCTATCCAAACGCTTCACAGTTAAGCATTTCGAAATTCGAGCCGTGCTTAGGTAAATGCGATTTCGGTCGACTAACGCGGAAGATTAATCTTGGCGCGGTCCGGGTCAGAGGTGTCTGACTTACCTGCAGCCTGCGCGAAACCATTTCCTTTGCCGTTGCCGTTGAGAACTTTCTCCTCCCTAAGCTCTCGAATGACATTATTCTTATGCTTAAGCCGCTTTTCGAAGTCGGACTTCATTTTCATCAAGTATTTACGCGCTCTCTGTCGGACCAATTTATCAATTTCCGCTTCAGACGGTCCATTGCTGACGCCATTGGCACCTGTTTTTGATGCATTGCCGATATTCTGCTCGGCTTCTTGCAGTCGCTGTTTCAATTCCGCGACGATCTTGGATTGACTGCTCAGTTCACCTCTAAGCTCTTTAACATTTTCAAAATACTCGGTCGCGAGGTCGGACATACGTATGTTTTGCCCGGCCAGTGCTTCAAGTTTCGCATCCTTCTCGCGGTTGAGCGCTTTATATCGCACAACTTTATTGGCAAGCTTCGTATAGTTCGAACGATTGACGTTGGCAACGGCCAGTTCGTCTTGAAGATTCTGTATCAGCGACTGATTTTCGGCAGACCTCTGAAGCGTCTCGGATGCCTCTGCTTTTGCGCTGTCTAGCTTGGATCGCAACTGAACGATTTCCTCTCCGGCCCGCTTCAGTTCGGATTGGGATTGAATCGTTTCCTGTTCCTGTTTTCCTTGTTCGGCCAACTGCGCGGCCAAGGATTGTTGTGCCTTTGATAGTTCCGCTTCAAGTTTAGCATAGGCATCAGCCTGGTCGTTGAGATCCTGCTCTAAGTCCACCACTTTGGCTTGGAGTTGTGTTTGATGTTGCTGTTGTGTTGCTGATTCGACGGTCAGCGAATCTTCAGCCTTGGACAGATCGGCGGCGAGTCGCTCCGAGGTTGATGTTTGGGCGCTGAGTTCTTGTTCTAAACGCTCCACATCAGCCCGTAAGTCTGCGACGTGTTTGCCTTCGTCTTCTCCGGCGGCAGCGAGGGCCTCTTCGGACTTCGATAAATCCGATTGCAGCATGGAGTAAGCGGAGGTGCTATCGCTGAGTTCTTTCTCCAAACGTTCCACATCAGACTGCAATTCTTTTTCGCGTGCTCCTTTTTCGGATTGAGATGCCGCAAACGCTTTCTTAGATTCGAGCAACTCAGATTCGAGTTTAGAAAACGCACTAGCCTGAATGTCCAGTTCCTGTTTCAAACGTTCAGTATTCGCCTGTTGAGTTTCTGAATATTGCTTTGCATCGGACCGCGCCTTCTCAAGCGACGTTTCGGACTTTAATAGATCAGATTCGAGTTTAGAGAAGGCGGCCGTGCGGTCGCTTAGCTTCTGTTGCAAACGCTCCAATTCGACCTGCAGCTCGGCTTCGCGAGTTTCCTTTTCGGTGCGAGCGGCAATAATCGCCTCTTCGGACTTCATTAATTCAGACTCAAGCTTGGAGAAGGCGGCCGAACGTTCGTTCAGGTCCTGCTCCAATCGGTTCGTCTGTTCCTGCAGCATTTTTTCGCGTTGCTCCGCATCGGACCGGACTTGCTCAAGCGATCCCTCGGACTGTTGCAGGTCAGATTCGAGTTGCGCGAAGGCGGTCGTGCGATCGCTGAAGTCCTGTTGAAGACGATCTATTTCAGCCCGCAGTTCAGCCTCGCGGTTCTCTTTGTCACTGCGAGCGACGTCAAGTGCCTCTTCAGACTTCTTCAATTCAGCCTCAAGCTGAGAAAAGGCGTCGCTGCGGTCAGAGAGATCCTGCTGCAAACGCTCTACAACAGCCTCCAACTCCGCTTCGCTTTCACGCTTTTCCGTCTGAGCAGTAACAAGTGCCTTCTCAGATTCCAGCAACTCCGATTCTAGCTTTGAAAAATCTGCTGCGCGATCGTTGAGGTCCTGCTGCAAACGTTCCGCACTTTCCTTAAACGTTGTTTCGCGCATTTCCGCATCGGTTCGCGATTGCTCAAACGTCGCTTCAACCTTCAACAATTCAGCCTCAAGTTCCGAAAATTCCGCCGCGCGATCATTCAGCGTTTGCTCCAAGCGTTCCACATCAGCCATTAGTTCTCTTTCACGCCCCTCGCTCTCGGCTTTCGCGGCAACAATCTCATCTTCAGATTCCGACAATTCAGACTGAAGCTGTATAACAGATGCCGCGCGATCATTTAGCTCCTGCGCCAGTCCGTCCAGCTTATCCTGCAGCTCCATCCGCTGTTGTCGCTCGACCTCGGCGCGCGATTCGGAAGATTCCTTAGCCTCCCGCAATTCTGCCTCAAGCCCGGCAGAAATTTCTGTCTGACTACTAAGCTCTTGATTTAGGCCGTCAGCCTTTTCTTCAAGGTGCCTTCGTGAAGCCACCTCCTTTTCAAGTTCCGCTTTGACTTCAGCCAGTTGTAGCTCCGACTTTTCCAGAAGGCCCTTGGATGATTCTTGTTCGGCCTTGAGCGCGTCGATAATCTCTTGTGCCTCAGCGGCCTCAATTCGTAATTCCTGCGCGTCAGCATTCGCCGCGTCAAGCGACGCTTGCAATTTCTGCGCTTGCTCAGCCAACGCTCTGGATTCGGATTCAAACTCTAACGCCTTTGCCTGCAGCACTTTGCTGTGGCTGCTTTTGAGATTTTCGATGGCTGTTTCGTGGTCCAGTTGGTTCTGAGCGTGCTCCGACCGCGCCTCGTCAAAGGAATCGCGCTGACAGTCTAAACGCGATTGCATCACTTCCATGTTCTGGCGGACCATGACAAGTTCCAGTTTTACCCGCTCATGCGCATCAGATTCATCGACAAGCCTCTCGTTCAAATCTTCCTTTGAAGATTGAACTTCTGCAATCGTTTTTGCATTCTCCTGGCTTAGCGTTTCCCACTTGGAACGCCATTCTGCGCTTTCTGCTGCCGCCTCTTTCTGGGCGTTTGCTAATCGGTCCAACTCCGCTTTGGCATCGCCGAGCGATAGTTCTGATTCTTCCGCCTGAGACGTTTTCTCTTGGATCAATTTTTTGGCGTCAATCAATTCGGCCACCAAGTCATCGACGCGACTGCTTAGTGAAGCATGCTGTTGTGATATGGCTGAGCTTTGTTCTTCGGATACTGCCAGACGCTGTTGGGTAGATGCCAGCTGCGATTCAAGCGCTGCGGCATGACGATCGGCGGAAGCAAGGCGCGCTTTCATCTCTTGCCAGCGATCGTTGTCATCACCATCCTCTACAACGATCGTGTCTGTCTCCGCTTCGCCGTTGGGAGATTCTTGCGGCTGGCTAAGGAACCAAGCATTCGTTCGTTCTTGCTGTGCAGATCGGCGAGACAGAAACCATCCTTCATCCCTCACTTGCAGCGATTCGGCGCGGTCCCCCAGAAACCATCCGTTGTGATGCGATTGCGGCGTTTCCGCAGCGGCGAAGTCTTCCTCGTCCTCATTCATCGCAACCCGACTCGATTCGTGAATCTCTAACTCAGGGAGATGGTTTCTGAGGTTTCTCCAACGACGCCAGCTGAGGGATCCACTTTGCAATTTGCTATCGATCCAATCGAAGAAATTTTCATAGTGCCACATCACCAAAGCGATCAAGGCACCAACAAAGATAATACATGCCAAGAGTTCCAGTTCGCTCAGGCTGTCGAAAAAGGAAAGATCGAGTTTGGAAAAAGCGGCTTCCACCGACGCTGAAAATTGATCCCAAATTGAGCTATTGGTCGAGAGGGTGGAATCACCGGAAGAGGTTGGAGGAGGCTGGTACACGGGCGGCTCGATAGGTGTGGTCAATAAGAAGAGATTCAATAGATAGTCAGTTCCCCATCCCGAAACGTTTCGGTTTCTATTGTAATGGCAGAGACGCGCCTGTTCAACAAAACACGTGTGTTTAATCAAAACGACTGTCGCTATCTGGTCGAAAAAGAGCGGCTTAGGCCCGTTGGTTTCCCTAATCCATACAATCAGATGCTTTTCTTGGGCGGCGGAGTGCGACCCGAAGGAAGGATGAGCTAGGCAGCCAAAGAGAAATCGCGAACAAGAGGTTGGTCAGGATGCAACGATCCAGCAGCCTGTGAATAGCCTCTAACACACTGAACCCCTCGGACCCGGAGTATAAAACTCGATGATAGCTGCTGAGCCTCAGTTCTTTTTCAAACTCACGCCATTTCGAATTGCCCGATCACTCATCGTGCAGGCGGTCTGCGAATTGCGATGCCATATCTAAAAACTCGGGATCCACATACGAAAAGTGATCCATGTTGGGGCGCGTGAAAAACTGTTTGTCCGCTGACGGACAAGCGTCATACAACTTCTTGCCAAACTTGAAAGGAACGACTTGATCAATCGCTCCGTGCGACTGTAACAGAGGCCCATGATAATCAGCGATCAAGCCGGCTGAATTGAATTGATTGCGCATCAACCACCGCACCGGGGCCCAAGGATGTTTTTCCGCGGCAACGCCGGGCAGTGAACTAAAAGTCCTCTGCAAAATCAGCCCCTTCGCGCCTTGTTTCATGGCGATGTAAACCGCCGGCCCTCCGCCGACGGAAAAGCCTTCAACAATCACATCGGTCGGTTTGATTCCGAACCGCTTGCATAACCAATCCATTGCGGCGTCGGTATCCAGTTTGATCCCTGCCTCTGTCGGTTTTCCCGCGCTCTTTCCGTAGCCGCGGTAATCATAAACAAAAACGTTCGCCTTCATCGCCGCTCCCATCACTTTCGCGACACCACCGCCGGCACCGGCAACATTTTCAGCATTGCCGTGACAGTACAAGACATAACGCGCGCTATCAGGATACGGAATCATCCAGCCATGCAGTTTCGTGCCATCAGATGCCGAAAAATAAACGTCCTCGAATTCAAATTCAGCGTTGTAGTTTCCACGCTCTTCCGAAGCCCCTGGATAAACCAAAGTGTTCTCAAACAACAATAATAGGCTTAAAGCGACGGCATATAACAGCGAAACGGTGATGAGGATTCGTTTGATCCAGAGCAATAACATGATGATCTTAAGATTTTTCGACAGACTGACGACGTATGCGGACTCGCAACGTCTTAAATGCGTGAGGTGACATTCGTACGGCATCTGACAGGTTCACCAGGCTGCCAGACTTTGATAGTCTCAAGATGGCAACCGCAGTGCATCGCAAAGAAATCGCACATAGGGCATTGCCAATTTCATGCGATTGATCGTTTCATAGACCAGCGACGGCTTGAACAGTTCCTTTTGGTTTAGCCTCGTCATCGCGATGTGATCTTTGCGTTTCAGATCAACGATCAACGGATGATCTTTTTCATACCCACGCGGAGGACGAATAAGCGTACTTCCGTACAGTTCGAACGTTTCACGAAAGACCTTTTTTCCCACAATTCGTTTCCACCGCGCCGCGTGATCGTCGATGGTCGCTCGGATCATGTTCAAGGGTTCGCCACAGGGAGCCCAAACGCCTGCACCGATGAAGACTTGATCAAGATCGAAATGAAAATAAAATCCCGGTGCATGCACGTCCTTGCCAACTTCATGCCGAAAATGAATTCCCAAATTCGTTTTGTACGGCGTCTTGTTTTTGGAAAAACGCGTGTCCCGGTAAATTCTCAGCAGCGAACCGCCCGAACGTTTGGGGATCGCCGTGAAGTGTTTGCTGACTTTCTTCTTCAGCGGTTGTTCCATCGCGCGAATAAAATCCAACGCCGGTTCGGCGACACAAGCCAAATAGCGATCCTTGTTCGAATTAAACCACGCTCGATCATTGTTCGCGCTCAGCTCTCGATAGAAACTGACCATTTCGCGCGGGAATCCATTGAAGCTATCGGCCATCGTAAATTGTTCGCTCCGTTTCAAAATGGATCGTTTGTTGAATGATGTCTTCTCGTGGGCGATCAAGCCAAACCTTGTTCGATCAATACGAAGGTGCAGTTGGTCGCTTTTGAGGTTAACCTACTACCGACCGCAGGTTTGAAAAGGCAACACGAAATTGCTTTTGCCCATATTCTTGAAAATCGACCGTCGCCGTCCGCTTCTTCCCATTTCCAGAGATGGTTACCACCGTCCCGACCCCGTATTGAACATGTTCTACTTCCAATCCGACGTGGTACTGTTCGGGGTCAAGTCGCTGTGTACCGTCGGTCTGTTTTTCGGCCAACTGTGCCCCCGTTGCCATATCGGCGATCGAGGCGATCACAGGCGCCTTCGGTTTGGGTACCTTAGCCGATGCTGCGGGCGCCGGTTCTTTGCCGATCGAAACCGCGTCTTCGTTTACATCATAAACGGGAACATCGCTGGACCAATCCGACATTCGCGCGATCGTGTCCTGAAGTTCCTTATCTGACATGCCGCTATTTTGCCCGCGCGGTTCAAACACCTGCATTTCGTCGCGCGGCAGCTCCATCAAGAATCGGCTGGCGATCGCCGGCCAGTGACTGCCCCGGCGAAAGCGATTCAAACAGCGCGAAAGTTGCAGTTCTTCTTCGGCCCGGGTGATGCCCACGAACAATAATCGCCGTTCTTCTTCGATCTGTTCGTCGTCACCGCTGGAACGTTCGTGTGGCAGGATGCCGTCTTCGAGTCCGATGATGAAGACTTTCTTGAACTCTAACCCCTTGGCCGCGTGCAGCGACATCATCGTGACAAAGTCGGACGTTGATTCGTACACATCGGTGTCCGAGACCAGCGCTGTCTGTTCGAGATACTTCTCCAGGCCACCGTCTTCGGGGTGTTCGGAATCGAATTCCTGAGCCGCGACCACCAGTTCATCAACGTTGTTGGCGCGTTCAAAACTCTCTTCACTACCGTCCATCGTCAACCATTCGCGATAATTGGTCTCCACCAAGACGTTGCGGATAATGGTTTCCACTTCTTGCGTCGCGGTTTGTTGAAAATTGTCAATCATCGCGGCAAACTGCTTCAATTTAGATGACGGAGCGGCGGAAATGGTGTCGATCGCGTCAACGTTTCGCGCGGCGTCCATCATCGAAAGATTGTTCTCCTGCGCGTAGTTGCGAACGCGCGCCAGCGTTACTTTTCCGATCTTCCGCGACGGCACATTGACGACTCGTTCAAACGCCACCATGTCGCGATCGTTGTTGATCAAGTGCAAGTACGCCACCAGGTCCTTGATCTCTTTCCGCTGATAGAATTCATGGCCGTTGACAATTTGATACGGCACGCCCGCAGTCCGCAGTGCATGTTCGAGCGATCGAGAAAGGTAATTGGTGCGGTAGAGGATCGCAAAATCATTCGGGCTGCGTTGGCCCTTTTGAATGGCCAGCGCGATCGTGTCCGCGATGTCGATCGCTTCGTCTTGCGGTGACGGGAAAGCGACCAAGCGGACGCTATTGCCTTCGTCGTTGTCAGTAACCAGAACCTTCTGCTTCCGCCGAACGTTGTTGGCGATCAATTGATCCGCGACACGCAGAATCGCTTTGGTGCTGCGATAGTTCTGCTCAAGCCTAACGACCGATACATCGGGATAGTCTTTTTCGAACTCCAGAATGTTACGAATGTTGGCTCCGCGCCAGCCATAGATTGACTGGTCAGGATCCCCCGTGACGGCAAGGTTTTGCGTATTGTGATTCAGCAACCGAATCAATTGGTACTGGGCGACGTTGGTGTCCTGGTACTCGTCAACCATCATGTATTCAAAACGGTGGTCCAGTGCCGACCGAAGTTCGTTGTTGTGCGTCAACAGGTCCACCGTATGCATCAGCAGATCGTCAAAATCGACGGCGTTGGCCATCTGCAGCAGTTTCTGATATTCGGGATAGACTTGGGCAACGATCTTGTCCATCACATTGCCCGTCCGTGGCTGAAACTTATCGGGCGTGACGGCCACGTTCTTCACGTTGCTAATCTCTCTTCCAATCGCGTCGGGGCCGTAGTGTCGGATGTCGACTTCGGTATTTTCGATGGCTTGTTTGATGACCTTTTTCGTATCTGTCATGTCGTAGATCGTAAAATTCTCTTGCAGCCCGACCATCGCCGCGTGCACCCGCAACAGCCGCGAACAAAATCGGTGAAACGTCCCCGCCCACGTGAAATTCTCAGGTGCCAACAACGCCAACCGTTTCCGCATCTCGTCGGCGGCCTTGTTGGTGAAGGTCAGTGCAACGATTTTTTGCGAGGGAATCCCGTTGGCGATCATGTAGGCGATGCGGTGCGTGATGACGCGCGTTTTGCCCGAGCCCGGACCGGCGACGATCAATAGCGGCCCCTCGATCTTTTGAACGGCGGATTGCTGAGCCGGATTTAGGGGCGCGACGAGTTGTTGGTGGATGGTGTCGTCCATGGAGTTTGACTCGTTGCTAGCAGAGATGCGGAATTTATCGTCCTGTCGTTTTCGATCTAGAGAACTATGTTATAATCTTCGGCCATCGCGACAAGGTTGGGGGTCGAGTTTGGGATCCCGACAAAACGACACGAAGAAGTTTTGGATGTTGCCGCGACCGATCAAACAATTTGAATTCTTAGGTTAAAACACAGGGAGGGACCAAGATGGCTCGCACTCGTATTCCTTTAAGCGCTGCGGAAGAAGAAACTCGTAATCTGCGCGAAAAACTGGAGCTCAGCACGGCCGAGATCGGCTTGACGGTTCGGACGACTAATTGCCTTGAAGAAAAGGGCATTTTTAATGTTCGGGATCTCCTGAACACGACCCGCGCTGACTTGCTCAGCATTTCAAACTTCGGCGAAAAGACGCTGGAAGAAGTCTACGGATCATTAGAAGCGATTGGTTTCTACCGTTCGGGGCACGAAACGAAGCCTCGTTAGTTGGTTTCGGTTGATCGATTTCGACAAACAAATTTACTGCGACAAATAGAATCCGGCACCGGGGGAATGAGACTCCGGTGCCGGTTTTTTAATTATTGAAGCATGATCAGAACGGGTTGGCCGTCAATCAATAGCCGCCGGAGCATGTCGCATCTTTTTCCTGCTGCTTGTTCGCGTTTCTCTGGGACAGCAACCGTCAGTCTGCCGACGGAGGATCGGCGGGTTGGTATGTCTGCGACTGGTTGGGGATGAAATCGAGCAACTTGCCGTTGACGTAGGTTGACTCGGCAGGCGGCTGAAATAGTGTCGCAGCGGTGTCTTGCCCACTCGCAGAATCGCCGATCGGCAAAAGCAAAACCAGTACCGCGCCAAGTATGATCGGAAAGGCTCGGAGTAGGCTGATATTGATCTTCAGCATCCAATTACCATCGTTTCGAATTCGCTATGATTCGTGTTTGGCAGACGGGTTAAGCAACAAGGCCCTCTCACTTCCGAGTGAAAGGGCTTAGGCAAACTTTTATATTCCAATTCCGAAAGGTCTGTGAACCGAATCTTTTAGTTGCCGGCCAAGAGCTGGATAAACGGCGCGATATCCAAGAAGTCAACCTTTCCGCAGAGATCAATATCTGCTTCGACTTGAAATTCATTGTTGCTCAGAACTTCAATAAACGGTGCAATGTCCAAAAAGTTCACATCGCCGTCTCGGTTGACATCTCCAAGAATAACATTGGTAGAAGTGGGCATGGTCATTAGATTTGAAATGGTATAACTACCGCCTCTGGGAAACGGAACGTCGTCAAAGATGCCAAATACAATCCCATCAAAACTACTGACGGCAATGTAGGCGACACTGTCATCGCCGACTGCTGGATTCACCGCGTCGTAAGATCCAGCACTTTTTACATAGATGACGTCACCGTTGGCTTCGGTGGCATTGGTTGCGAATGAAAACTGATTGCCTGCATTGCGAGTGAATACCACTGCAAAGCTGACCGTGTTCAAGCGATCGGCGTTCCGTTTTTGAGGTAAAGCCAATTCCGAGTTGCTGATCAGTGCGTTTTTCCGTCCGCAGGCGGTTAGCGGTAGCGCGACGATGCAAGGAGCCGTATAAAGTTCCAATAGTCCGTTCAATCCGATTCGAATTTTCTCTCAAGATCGGATCCCCAGGCTTGAGATAATTGTGGCACTTCAAGCAATTTTTGAATCGCCGCGACATCTGGTTTTGGTTGGTAAAACAACCGGTTCGCTTGAGCGATTGAAAAACGATTCTCCGCAGCGGCGACGTCAACGGGAAAACTAACGATCTCATCGCCGCTTTGCACCGTTCCTGTTTCAATGACACGCAGGTACCATCCGGTTTTCCCGGTGTCGATTGCTTGAGGCGTAATTGTTTTGGATTGCCAACGCCGGGCGAGCTTCCAGCAGGGCTGGCGTGGCTGAGAGACCTCGAACATAGCGGTGCCAATTCGCCACCGGTCCCCGATCGCCACCGAGAATTCATCCAAGCCGGCAACAGAAAAGTTTTCGCCAAACGCGCCTGGGCCAAAATCCGCGCGGTCAAGTTGCTTCCGCCAGAAGGGAAGATGTTCGGTTGGATAAACGCAGATCGCCTTGTCACTCCCACCGTGATGTTTGAGGTCGGCTTGTCCGTCGCCGATTATTCCTTCCAAACCCACGGTCACTTCACCAAGGACGGGTGTTTTGAAGATCGCCGATCGCCACGGCTTGGAAGATAACGGCAGCGCCGGGTCGGCGTCCATGTCCTTGGGCATGCCAATTTGAATCGATTCAAGTGTCTGCATGTTGATTCGCCGGCGGCATGCTGATGATGGGTTCCCCGAAGGATCCATGATGGCGGAAGTGCATGGGAATCGAACCCACCGATCACATGATTTCCATGCGACCCAGCGATTTTGAAGACCGTGGCCTGCACCAGCAGAGCAAGCACTTCCCTCACCATTTTGGCAATGTAAAGCTTATCCTACGTTCTTAACCTTGCCTACGTCTTGGTTGGCAAAATTTGGTTGGCAAAATTTTAAAGTGCCAAACGCTTCTAAGTGCAATTTTGCCTGTCAAGCAGACCGAAGATGATCGTCGTATAGTTCGAACAACATCGCGCGGCAATTTTCACCAAACAACTCTCGCAAGCGTGGGTAGTGGTCGTTGTATTGCTGAGATCCCAGATGGTGAAGGATCTTACCGAACGTCATTTCGTCAAAAGCTGTTTCAAAGAAAACGGGCAGGCCAAGCAATCGACGATGCGCGGTGACCAGCAAACTGATCCCCTTGCCGCGACAATCGGCGATCAACAGTTTCCGTTGCAGCCACGAAAGCCGTTCGACGCCGTCGATGACCAGAAGCGTGCGCGACTTGCCGTCGGTCTTTGTCGCGTCAAGCAGCGCATGCGAATGGCCCGCCAATCGACGGCAGGCCTGAACATCGCGCACACCACGTATAATCAAAAATTCGATCGTGGAAAACCGCTGCTGCAGCTGGGGAACAAGATGGCGGACCAGCGTCGTTTTCCCAGAACCGTGAGGGCCAACAATTTGCCCGGTCCAACCGGCGGCATCGGCGCGGTTGATGATTCGGTCTGCATCGCGATCGCTGGAAAAGAAATAAGGTATCTTTCCTGGGGCGACGTGTCGTGTGGCGAATGGATTATTCAGCGCCGATTGAAAATTCAGGGACTTGTCCGCTCTTTGAACAGCCGGAGTAATCTCGCCGATCGGTCTAGCGAAATTTTGGCCTTCGCATTCTTCGGTTGCTTTCTGCCTAGGAAGCATCGGCCGAAGCCTCCGAAGGGGCGTCGCCGGGCGCGATTTCGCTGTCGATGGTTCCCGAATCCAACTTTTGATTATCGGCCAAACTGTTTTCACGAGTGTCAGGAACTTGCGTGTCTCCCAGAGTGAAATCGAGGTCTTGATTCAGCTCCAATTCATTGCCATAGAACATGCGGACTCGAACGCACCATCGGATTTGGACAATCATGCCGGGGTAGGACAAGGGACTGTTCGGCAATACCGTGCTTACTCGTTGCGGGCGCTGAAGCATGGAGGGGCTGATGGCGTCTTTGCTGATGCGCTGAAAGAAGTGGACGCCAATGTCCTCGCTGCCTTTGCCGCCGGCGATCCAGACGACGGAGGTTTCGATGGCATGTATCGCAAGTCCTTCGACGGCGCGGAGGCGATATTCGCACATCAAAAAGTCCCCGGGTGAAAATTGACGTCGATCTTCCGCCAGTTCAATTTCAATCCGCGGCGGTTTCAGACTTTGAGGGCTGACCGCTTTGCGATGGCGGTGCGAGGATACACCGAAAGCCGGAAGGCTCGATTGAGAGTCGGCCATTTTTTTGCTTCGGCTTGAACGATTATTTTCCATTGAATTCTGTTGTTGGCAGATCTAAAACTGTGAATCGCTTGGTCGGGGATCTCCAAGTCGAATTCAGCCTCGAAAGGATGGTCCGGCGAAACATCGACCGACCGCTTGCGAAACAGGCGCTGCCGGAAAACGTCGCGCCGTTCGGTGCGAATGTCGGTGCCTTCATCATAGGTTGCCTCTTCTTGGCAAATCAACCAAACGGTCAGCACTTTGAGCCGAATACGTCCTGGCTGAAACAGCCGCATGGTGCACTTCGAATTCGGGAACAGGGGGTATTGAGAAATTTCGATCGAAGAAGGGCCAATGCCCGTCAATTTTAGCAGCTGACGGAAGAAGCGATAGAGAAACCACACCGCGGCCAAACAGATAATAGGCAAAAACACCAATGCTAAATTGCTTTGATTGGCTGATGAAGTGGATTCGATTGCGGTGGGTGCCAAAATCGAAGCAATCACCACCAAACAAACGCTCATCGCCGCCGACGAAATCAACATCCAAAGATTGCGCTGCGAACAGCGCAAGCGATACGGCAAAACGTTGCCCTGCAGCGGCGCCTCAACAGGAACCGTTGGCAGGTCTTCACGGCGACGACGAAATTCATTCAGTAAGTCGATCTCACCGGCGCGGTTGACGAGTGCTTCGCGGCGTTCGCGCGAGACGCCGACCTTCCACAGCAAGCTGATGATGAAGTAGCTGCCGGCTGTGATTAAGAGCAGCGCGAGGATAATACGCAGGCAAAGGTAGCCGACGGAAATGTAGAGCTGGTGGGGCGTCGAATAAAGGGCTGTTAATGTGATCGTCACCGCCAGCAGGATGATGCCTAGCAACACTAAGATACCGGCCAGCGCAGCTTCCGCGATCGCTGGACGACGCCCTTGCGGACGTTTGGTGGGGAAAAACGATTTCTGTTTTTTTGACAAAGTGAAACTGTGAAAATATTGACAGGGGAACGCGTCGTGGGACAACGCTATATTGATGTGCTCAAAGGCGATCAAATTTCAAACCGAGCACGATTCGCTTTGGTGGAAATGGTTATTGTCGCATAAAGTTTGAAAACCTCCAGTGAAGCGTCATCCGTGAATTCCTCGTCCTCCGTTACAAGTAAAAGCCCTCAGTTTCGTGTCATTAAAGTCGGCGGAAGTCTTTTTACGATGCCTGATCTGAGGAATCGGTTGATGGACTGGTCGGAATCTGTGGCGGTGGACGGGTGCGTTGACGTATGGATTGCTGGTGGCGGCACGTTTGTGGATGGGGTAAGAGACTGGCAATCTCTGCACGGTCTTGATGAAGCAACCGCCCATCGCATCAGCATTGAACTGATGTCCCACACCGCAGGGCTTTTCCGAAGCATGTTCCCAAACTGGCCGTTGCTGGTAGATATCCAGCAGTTGCATAGCTTAGATGCACTCACCACCCCCAGCGTCGTTTTTGATTGTCGCAAATGGGCAATCAACAACCCGGCATTGGAAAGCTCTTGGGAAACCACCAGCGATTCAATTGCGTTGCAGCTTGCAACCGGTGTCAGCGCCAGCCATCTATTTTTGTTGAAATCAAAAACCCCTTCTTCTGATCAACTGACTGATGCCATTGTAGAGAATTTACTGGACACCAACTTTTTCACAGTCCGCAACACGTCAACACAATTGAAAGTCTTGATCACGAACTTAAGGCAATCAAACGAAGCATTCGAATTGAATTGGTGTTCGAACTGAAAAGATTTTGTTGCGTGAACACTGCACATGCAGACCGACTGTGAAGATATCTTCATTTTCGGTGGTTTCGAGGTTAGGCAAAAATTTGGCCGTCTGCTCGCCTTCGAAAGAATCGTATACAAAATCCCGACCGATGTACGGTAAAAATTTTAATCACCAAAAATGGTTTTGATTCTTCAATTTCCATGACACGTTTTGGTGTTTTAATCCGTCCTATTAAGTAGAGAGGTGTTTTCTTTTATAGTCATCCTCGAACAAGCACGCCCGCTTGCCTTCCTGAAATTTTGCTTTGGCAGAATGTAATATTTATTAGCTTCTGCCACAGCGCAACTTCAATAGAACCAGCCAACCTATAACATCTCACGCTTTTTACCCGAGCTTTTGGACTTTTCATTTTTCCTCTGAATTTTTATTAGTAACGATAAAGCAAAAACAGAAATCTGAAACATGTCTTGGTCAAAATCTGAGCTGAAAAGATCCTACGCGTGCAATCCAGAACTGATTAAATTCTTACGTCGCAGGAAGAATTGGTCACAGAAGCAGTTGGCCAAGGAATCGGGCTATTGCGAACGTTTGATCTGCAAGGCAGAGTCGGGCGGGAGCATTGCAGCGGCCACGATTGAGGTCTTAGCGAAGACGCTCAGCAGCAAAGACATGAGGGTGTTTCCTGAGGATCTGATAAGCGATCCGAAGGCGCTTGCGATTAAATTCATTGAAGCCATTCACACGTTGCAACGAGATATGGTGAAGGGCATTGCTCATTTTACCGATCCCAGCGGAGTATTTAATTTCGTCCAATGTGCCAAAGGTGATTATGCGGGAAGTTACCGTGGCATTGCCGCGTTGGACGAAGCCGCGGAGAAATTTTTCGCCGCGCAAAGTTTTGTCGAAGGTCAAGATTTCAGATCAAGCTACAAGTATTTCGCCGAAGCAAACGAGGTGGTCGCTTGGGGCACCTCTCAGATCTGCGAAACGGCAACGGGTGAGGTGTCCGAAATTGAGGTCACGTTGAGGTTGTACTTTAAAAAGGGCAAGCTTCATCGCATTGAAGACCGCAGCAAAATCACAAGCGACGGTGGCAGTCAGGATCTTGAAGCGGTCCAACTTAGTTGATGATCAATGAGCCGGTGATTTTCCGTTGCGAGATGGCGCGGATGGATTACGTCCGTCGATCGAATTGCGTGACTACTACTAAACGGATCAAAAGGTTGAGAGCAACTTCTCAATGTCGTCCGTCCCTCTTCTGCGACCTGTGACTTTGATCGGCAACTTCTTGATTGATTCAATTTGCTCCGTCGATAGCAACTGACGATGTCGGTCAAGCGCGTTCAACGCTCGGACTGACGTGATGTAATCTGTGTTTCGCGCGTCGCTGTTTCGAAGCAATTGCTGGATCAATTCTTTCTGATCGCCTTTGCCCAACGCCAGCAAGCAATCGGCGGCATCGACGGCAATAAACGAATCTTGCCGCGACAAACGTTCCGCTGCAGAGATCGCTTCGGCGTCATCACTAAGGCGCTCTTCCCTAAGTCTCAAACCGACAATCGCCCACGCTTGTGCGCCGAGGCTGCCATTTTTCAATAGCGTTACGATTTCCCCATCGCTGCTGGAATCGTGGGCTTTTAGCGTCGCCAACTGAGCCGCCGCGAATGTAGCTGGGAGCATTTCTTGCAACTGCGCGATCGACGTCTTTGCGCCCTTAAGGCCGACCACCATCGGTTCGGGGAAGAAGCTCAAGTCTTGGATTCTCATCGTTTGCTGTCTATGTGCCTCCCTGAACATGGCGATCTGTTCTGACATTTCAGGGGCATCGATCAAGTTGTTTATTGCCCAAGGATCGGTTGCGAGGTCGTAGATTTCTTCACATCGCCTGGGCTGCCAAAATTGGCTTTGCACATCGTTAGTACCGCCTGACTCAAACAGCTCCATCCACTTCACGGTGCAGGGCGTTTTTCTTTGGTAGACCAATTTCTGACCGGCAGGCAGGTAAGGCAAGTAGTTGACCGTGTATTGATAACGCTGGTCTCGAATGCAATGGCTGAGGTCGATCCGTTCGTCCATGCGTTCGCGGAAGCCATAGAGTAGTTCCGGCGCCGGTGTTTGGTGCTTGCCAAACCAAGCCAAGCCTTCCATCGAATTATGAGGCTTAATACCGGCAAGGCTTAACACTGTCGGTGCAAGATCAACAAAACTGACCAGCCGGTCGGAAACGCCGCCGGGGAAAAAGTTGCTGTTATGTTCGTCCCGAAGTGACTCGGGGATGTGCACCAACATCGCGACGCGGCAACCCGTTTCGCCAGCATAACGTTTGAATCGAGGCATCCCTGAACCGTGGTCGCCGTAAAAGAAAACGATCGTGTTGTCATCCAACCCTTCGGCTTTCAGTTCTTCTAACTTCTGCTTGAACCAACGATCCATTTTCGCAATGTTGTCGTAATATTGCCCAAAATCGGTGCGTATCTCAGGCACATCAGGCCAGAATGGAGGCAGAGTCAGATTGGCAGGATCGGTCACCGCCGTGTGAGGGCGGTTGCGAATTTTGCTTTCGTGAGTCTTGGTGTAGTTGAACACCGCGAAGAACGGCTGGCCTTGGGCTCGGTTTTTATAGTGGGCCTGCTTACTCGATTCGTCCCAGATTGCATCGACGCCTGTGGCTCTTTTTCCGCTGGCCGGAATGTAGTTATAGTCCTCTTTACTGTTGTTGGTGCAGTAATATCCCGCACGCCGCAGCATCGTAGGGAACATGACTCGGTCATGTGGCAAGGGAACTTCAGATCGCATGTTGCCCGCGGCCCCCGAGCACGCGTAGGCACCCGAGATGATCGTCGTTCGCGCAGGAGCACAAACGGGATAATTTGACCAAGCTGTTTTGTAACGCATGGCCGATTTGGCGAACTGGTCAATCGAAGGTGTATCTGCAATCGCGTCGCCATAGCAACCCAATTCCGGCCCAATGTCTTCGGCAGTCAACCACAGGATGTTCGGCTGCTTTCCATCGGCATGGCAAACGCAAGCGCTCAAGGCCATAACGGACATTAAGAAAAAGGCTGCCAAGGTGTGAGCAATGTTGGTTTTGCCAGAACCTGACCGCTCTAAAATCGAATTAACGGGCCGCTTTAAAGAAGTGTTTGGGTGGTTGAGCATGATCGGTTTTTTGGGCAACCTGTAATTTGGTGATATTGAGTCTGTGTTAAAAGCGGATCAGTTCGCTAAGATTGATCATTCGGTTTCTGTGATTGTAATATTTTGAATGGGCCAAAGCGATGGATTTCCGCATTTCGATATTCAGATTCTTGTCGATCTTCTTTGCAATAGCCAGCGGTGGCTCCTCTGCGGTCGCTCAAGAGATCGCGGCGACGGAATCAGGAGCAGCGAATCTGTTGGTGGATGCGAAATGGCTGTCGGAAAACAACAACGCCGAAACAGTTCGATTAATTAGTTTAGGTCAGACGAAGCAGGAATACCTCAAGGCCCACATCCCCAACGCGCTATTCGTTGACTGGAAAACGCAGATCTCCGATCCATCGCGCTCAGACTTATTTAACTTGCCGCCGCAAAAGAACGTCGAAGATCTGCTTTCAAGCTGGGGTGTTACGCCGGAGATGGTCGTGGTTGTCTCTGACAATCGCAGCAACCGCATTAGCACGCGGCTGTTTTGGACGCTGAAGGTTCACGGCCACGAAAGAATCAAGATTCTCGATGGCGGATTGCAGGCCTGGCAACGAGCGGGAAATGAATTGACGACGTCCATCATTTCGGTAGTGCCAACGGATTATCAATTTGCGTCTCCAAGCAAAAATGTGACGGCTGCAAATTTTGTGGATACGCCAACGGTCAGAGGCGCGATCGGAGCAGGTGCGACGTTAATAGATGGACGGCCCCAACCCCAGTACACCGGAGCCGAACCGGGGATCGCCTTTCACACCAACAAGCCGCACAAAAGAGTCGGCCATATCAAATCGGCCATCAACGTGCCCTGGAAAGCAAACTTCACCAAAGACGGGAAGTTTAAATCTGTCGAAGATCTACGGGCGATATACGCCGAAGCAGGCGTAACGTCTGATCAACAAATTATTACTTACTGTAACGAGGGCCTGCACGCGGCGCCCGCTTGGTTCGTGCTCAAAGAGCTGCTTGGGTTCCCCAACGTAAAACTGTACGACGATTCGATGGGCGTTTGGGCAAACCGGTATGACACGCCGATGGAACAAACCGAACCGCTATTGGATTGAAAGATTGAAATACACATTGGATCATGACGCGCGATACCGGCGACGTTAAGGCACGGCATCAATGGCAGCAACCCATTGGCTAATTCGCCAATCCATCCAATAGCGATCAGGGTCACGGATGCCCCGGCTTAAAAATCCCAAATGCCCGCCGGTGCGGGTGGACACCAAGTCGACGTAGTTGGACACCGGCGTGTTGGCCAACATATCAATGGGGACCACCGGGTCGTCGCGACTGGTCAGTATGATGGTTGGAATCTTGACCTCGGATAATAATCGCGCTGAACTGCATTTCTCGTAGTACTCGGCAGCGTTCTTATACCCCCAGATCGGTGCGGTGAATTTATCATCGAAATCCAACAGCCGATTGGGGACCGGGTTGATGCCTGTGTCCACCAGCCCAGCAACATGCTTGCGTCGATAAGCGAGCGTCCTGGTCAATTTCGCCATCATGTAACGCTCGTAAACGCGATTGCCCCACCTGCGGAGGTTACGCATGGTGTAATTAAGATCAATCGGAGGAGAAACTGCGATCGCCGAATCGACATGGCGAGGAAACTCCGAGCCCCACTGGCCGATTGTTTTCAGAACGATGTTTCCTCCGATCGAAAAACCAATGAGGCTGATGTTAGAAAGCGGAGACAGACGATGCACGTAATCAATCACCGATTGCAGGTCGGGACTACAACCGCCGTTGATGTGAGAGCGCGAAATCAAAGCACTGTCGCCGAAGCCTCGCAGGTCAACGCGTATCGTTCGAATCCCATGGCGACGAAGTTTGTCAGAAACGCGCACCATGTACGGCGACGAGTGATCGCTCAGCAAACCATGGATTTGGATCGCAATTCGGTCACCGGTGATCCACTTCTTGGGCTGGTCGTCGTGAATCACCAGACGGTCACCGTCAAATAAATTGACAACGCGTTTTATTGCGGTGTGATCTGACTGCCGTCCTTTTAGCAACAGCGCAGCGACAGTCTGAGACATGCCGGTCGTAAGCAGAGGACTGGGGCGAAAAGGTGGGTATTCGGCGACTAACAAGCGAGAGGACTTGGGGGATGGGGGACAGGAGGTGCATAAAATCTCAGGCAGGATTTTATTGCATCAACGCCGAATTTTGAACGGCTAATCTGAAGGACCCTCGGACAAGCATCCTAATGCTTTTGCGGTAAATCGTCGCCCAAACCTAAAGAATCCAAGTTCTCTCAAAATTTAGTAGCGTCCCGTCTCCCAAGTGCGAGCCACGCGAGGCCCGGGGGCGTTGGGGACCCGAGCCGGCGATGCCGATGGTGCTGTAGAAGGAACCGTAACCACCGAAGCCGCGTCGGCAGGAGTTTGATTTGCCGGAAGTGGTTGCACTGCCAACGACGCGAGCGGGCTATCATCGGAAGACAATTCGGGCAACTCTTTAAACTCAATCGTGTCTTTGGCTGTGAGCTGATTCGCTGGCTGACCATCAGGGCCCACGGCAAGTTCGAGGAACGGCGATTCGAATTGTAGATGAGGATCTTCGTGGCCCGGTACGATTGGATTTTGGGCAATTGAGACGCCGATGTTTATAGTAGATTGAACAGGTCGTTTCGCTGTTGAAGCAATGCTCGCACGGCGGGGTTGACTACCCCAAGCCTTTTGATCGGCCAGTTTACGTTCGTAAGCAGATGGACCGGTTGTGGAAACGTGATGATTCGTTTGAGCAATGGTCTCAATCGTTTTCGCTGAGGTTGAGCCGGACTGATTCTCAGCGGCAATAGAATACGCTCCGTGAAGCGCTGGCAGCAATCGTTGGGATAGTTCGTGCCGATCGACAGGCACAGCAACCATCGGCGGTCGTGATCTTTGAATTTGAGAACTGGTCTGCTGATCTTTAACCAGCATCTCATTCTTGGCCGCGCACACGACAACCGCAATCACAATCGCGCATCCGATCAGCTTCGTTGTCGCGGAACTCTTCTTTTTCACTGGCATTTCAACTTCACCTTTTCGCTGCATGATCACTTCTGGCGACCGCGCATTGTTCGCGCTGACGCCACCTAATAAAGTTATCGGGTGGAGCTTGAGGGCCGGGTGATTGGTGATGGTAAAATAACGGATGCGGATAATGCCGAACGTGGCTGGTTTTGGTAGACTTTGACGATCGGGTCATGTGTGACCCAGCCTTGCACCAATATTGTCCAGCGTTTTGCCACAGCGAAATCGAAATGCAAACCAATCACAGACTTATATTCTCATTCTTAACGCTCGTGCTAGCGATTGGTGTGCAGGCAACGTCCAACTCGGCTTGGGCTCAGGAATCCGCTTCAGCCGCTATCGTCGCCGAATTAGTCGCTGAAGATCTTGCTACTCCTACTGATTTTTCGGTGACCGCTGATGGCGAAGTTGTCTTCATTGCTGAAAACGGAGCGCAACAGATTCGTCGAATTGAGGGGGAGTCGAACGAAATTGTCGTCAGTGAAATTAAGACCGCTGATGAATCCCCCGAGTCCATCGTCGTCGCGGCAATCAACGCCAATCAAGTCTTGGTGGGCGTCGCCGGTTTTTCAACGGTTGAAGATTCTCTGTGTTTGTTTGATCTTCCCGCCGAAGACCTGCCGCTTAACTTTGCCGACCAACGAGCGAAACAATCGAGAAACTATTTGGGATCGCTGAAAAAAATCGAGGCGTTCAGCGTTTTGCGATTAATCCGCCAGCAGAAGGGGCTGTCCATGGCGTGTAGCCCCGTCGATGGGGCCTCTTTTTTATGCGACATTTATTTCAGAAACGGAAACCTCGACAAATTGGTCAGTCTCCTGCTTGAATCAGACGCCGCGCAGTTTTCAACTTTGACCGTAGATCAGATGGGAGGCTACTTGGTAGCGCTGTCAAAAGATGAGCCAAACCAGATCGTCTTTTACCGCGACGACATGTCGTTGACGCAGGCCTTTCCGGTCGAACTTAAAAACATTGTTTCGTTAAGCTTCTCTCCCGTTCATAATCGATTGTTTGCGTTGGTCAGCAACGATAGTGAGAGCGGCGGTTGGGAGGCCGAGGGCATCTACGAAATCTTCAACGACGGCGAGGTTTGTAAAAGTCGGTTAGTGCTTGCCGTGCCGCATCCACAAATTCTGAAATTTGACGAACAGGGAATCGGTTACGTGCTAAGTCGATCCGAGTCCGATGGCAGTATTGGCGTGCTGAGGAAGATCAAGAATCTCGATGTCAGTCCGGTCATAGCACAACCGCAGAAGGAAATGACAAATGAAGATTAAACATTCGGCTTGCCTGTGGTGCTACGAAGGCTTTTCGATTGAAGAATTCTGTGCCCAGGGCAAAGCCGTTGGGTTGGATGCGGTTGATTTGTTGACGCCGGAGGAGATAAAGGTGGCCGCCGGATTTGGGCTAGTCTGCCCGATGACGACTTTCCCGGTGGCTGAATTGAAAGATGGCAAGGTGGTTGGCTGTATTGAGGCGGCATTCAATCGCGTGGAACATCACGAAGTGCTCCTTCCACTCTACACGCAATACTTGGCCGAAGCAAAAGACGCCGGTGCTACCAACGTCATTTGTTTTTCTGGTAACCGAGAAGGACTCAGCGATCGCGGCGGCTTAAACAATTGCGCGATAGGGATTTCGCAACTGCTGCCTGTTCTTGAAGAACTGGACATGACGCTGACAATGGAATTGCTGAACAGTCGTGTCGACCACCCTGATTACATGTGCGACAGAACGCAGTGGGGAGTCGATTTGTGTGACAAAATCGGATCCGATCGGTTTAAGCTGCTGTATGACATCTACCACATGCAAATTATGGAGGGAGATATTTGCGCTACCATTGGCAGGTATCACCAATACATCAGTCACTACCACACCGGAGGCTGTCCCGGCAGAAACGAAATTGATGATAGCCAAGAGCTTTTCTATCCGGCGATCATGGACGCAATTTTAGATACGGGATATGAGGGCTTCGTCGCTCAAGAGTTTATCCCCAAGGCTGCCGATCCCATCGCATCACTTGCCGCAGCAATTCGCGTCTGTTCTCGGTAGCGTCTTTGACCGGGAGAATCTTATCGAACAGGAGATCGGTGCTAGATCGCGACTTAAAAGACTCGCATGGTCCCGCAGCATACGCAGCGCGACGGCCGCACAAACAGGATCAGTCCC
>CAKZVF010000229.1 GCA_937921995.1 uncultured Pirellulaceae bacterium | reverse complement strand
ATTGCCGGCCAAATAGACATCAAAGAGGCCTTTGACACCCAACATGGAATCTTTGTTGAAATATTTGGGGTCCAAGAAATCATCGTCCACGCGGCGATAGATCACGTCGACCTGCTTCAACCCGCGGGTCGTGGCCATGTAAACGTGTTGGTCGATAACGACCAGGTCGCTGCCCTGGACCAGTTCGATGCCCATCTTGCGGGCCAAAAAAGTGTGTTCAAAATAAGCCGAATTGTAGATGCCGGGCGTCAACAGAACCGTCGTTGGATTCTCGGCCGTCGCCGGAGCACAACTGGTCAGCGTATCCCAAAGTTTGTCCGTGTAGTCACTCACCGGCGCGACGCTCATCCCTTCAAAGACGCCGGGAAAAGTGCTTTTCATGATCTCGCGATTCTCAAGCACATACGATACGCCTGAAGGACAACGAACATTGTCCTCTAACACCAAGAATTCTCCCTTGGCGTCGCGAATTAAATCGACGCCGGAGATGTGGCACCAAACATTGCGTGGTGGGCGGAAACCTTCCATCTGTTTCCGATACGGCCCGGACGATTTGATCAGTGCTTCGTCGACGATGCCGTCTTTGACGATGTTTGCTTCGTTGTAAAGATCGCCGATGAAAAGATTCAGCGCCGTCACGCGCTGCTTCAGCCCCGCCTCGATCGTGGCCCACTGCTGACCGGCGATGATCCGCGGAACCAGATCGAACGGCCAGATCTTTTCGGTGCCTTGGGAGTGACCATAAACGGTAAAGGTGATGCCGCGGTTGTATAGCAGCGCTTCGGCGGCCTGCTGATTGGCCTGAAGATCGCTGCCCTGCAACGATGAAAGTTTGTCGTAGATCGCTTGGCAGAAATCGCGCGGTTTGCAATCTGAATCGAACATCTCGTCAAAACAGGACGGCAATTGATAATTTGATAAATTCATCGGTGGATGGGTGAAATGGATGATAATTGGTGGTTTTATAGGGCGGTCGTCCCTAAGAAAACCGGTCTCCCCCATCGTTTTAGTCGGCTCTCCCGTGCCTTGAACTCAATACATCATGCAAATGCCGCGCCGCAACAATGGCATTGGTTCTGCCAAAGACTAGGGGTTTGTGGACGATCAAGCAAATGCTTGGAAAAGCTGTGCAAGAATTGGGCAGCCTAATTTGATAGTTTGGGCAATTTCAGGGTGAAACCGCCTCGATTTAATTGGATCGGCCAATCTTGATTCTGTCTTCGCTTTTCTTTTTAGCGCGTGGCGTACCGGATCAATTGGCATCTATTTAGGACCCGTATCTTTTAATTCAACGACTGATTTTGTCTGTCCGGGTACTGAGCGGGGGTACAAAAATCACCGCCAAAATCTCATTCTTGCATTCTAAGGAAACTATAATGACGGTTTCTTACCCAATGCCAATGTCGATTCTCCACACTGGAAAATTTCATGAAGCGCTCCCGCGTTAAGCCTCCTGAAGCAGATCTCAGTGTGACTTCTACGGACCTACTTCGCCAAGCCCAAGCTGATAACCAGACGGCTTGGCAGCAATTGGTGACACGGTACAGCCGCCGAATTTATCGGTGGAGTCGTCACGCCGGATTGCAACCGACCGATGCGGCCGATGTGACCCAAGACGTGCTGCATGCGGTCGCGCGAAAGCTGGGGGACTTCCACCGAGATCGCCCAGGGGACACGTTTCGTGGTTGGTTGCGAAGAATTACAAACAACAAGGTTAACGACCATTTTCGAAAGCAAAACAAAACGGCCGACAAAGCGTCCGGAGGTGTCAATCAAGTCGATTTCTTGGCGGCTCCCGCGGAGCCATCGGGAACTTGGAACACGTCTCTGGTGGCGTCGGACGGATCCTTCGTTTCAGCATTTAAAAATCAGCGCATTCAAACCGTTGTCAAAAGGGTTCGGTCCAACATCAGCGCACGCGACTGGAAACTATTTTGGCGCATCGCCGTCGACGGTCAGTCGGCTGCTGATGCGGCAAGAGAACTGGGCGTCACCGCCAATGCGGCTCGATTGGTAAAAATGCGAGTCCTAAAACGACTAAAAAATGGACTCGCCGAACAGCCAGATACATAGAAATTTCGAGTGGGATGAAAACAGATCAACCAAATCCGAATGATTGTCGCTCAAGTTGCCCATCTCACGATGAAATCCAAGGCTGGTTGAACGGAACTTTCGACGAACCGACCGTCAGTCAGCTGGAGCAACACTTCGAGAGCTGTGCTCATTGCGAACAAACGCTTTCGACGCTTGACTTTCCCAGTGATGAAGTGATCCAACAACTTTCGGAGCTACCACCAATTGATGAAGACGAAGCCGACTATCAACGGTTGCGGCAACAGCTATTAGCCGCCCCCGTTGCGTTCTCTGACGATCAACTGGCACTCACCTTTCTGGAACAGGCGCAGCGATTGGCCGACCCGCAGCTAGGCACGCTGCCCTTCCGTTTGGGCAGCTACGAGTTGATTGAGTGTATCGGCCGAGGTGCCTCGGGAGCAGTCTATCGGGCTCAGCATTTGAATCTGGAAAAAACGGTGGCCGTAAAAGTGCTGGGCTCCTCCGTGAAAAACAGCGCTCAAGCAATCGCGCGATTCAGCGCCGAAATGAAACTGATCGGTTCGTTGGCTCATCCCCACATCGTCCGCGCGACCGACGCCGGTGAAGTTGATGGTCTCCATTTTTTAGTGATGGAGTATGTCGAAGGCATCGACGCCGCACAATTGCTGTTTCGGGAGGGAACTTTAAGTGTGCCTGTTGGCTGCGAGATCGTCCGGCAGGCGGCGTTGGGACTCCATTTTGCCCACTCAAAATCGTTAATCCACCGCGACATTAAGCCTTCCAATCTATTGGTCGCCGCATCGGGGCAAGTGAAGCTGTTGGATCTCGGCGTCGCAACGCGCCTCGAAGAATCGTCGTCAGAAGAGAATGCGGATAAAGCAATCGTTGGAACGCTCAGTTATATGGCCCCCGAGCAACGATCGGCATCACTCAACCCCGATGCACGCGCTGACATTTTTGGATTGGGAAAGACGCTGATCAAATTGCTGGTAGGTAGAAACTCCTCCTCAGCAGATCTAGGAGTTGCCGAACTACCAAGTTCGGTTCCTACCGGCGTGCAGGCGCTGCTCAAAAGCATGGTGGCAACCGACCCCAACGACCGTCCGGCTACCGCAGGCGCGGTGGCCTTGGCCCTGTCGCCTTACGCCGACCAACAAACCCTGATTGATCTTATTGCCAAATTGTTCCCAAATCGTTCCGGTTCCAGCATCCAATCAGATGATTTCGCAACGCTTGCCGGATCCACATCGGTCAATCGTTCACGGCGACGCTGGATTGCTGCGGTCGTGGGCACAACAATCGCTGGAGCATCGGCCGCGCGTTGGCTGCCACAATCAGGCATTCAGAAAGCGCGTTGGCGCACTTTAGAACCGGTAGATGCAAACTTGCTGTTGCCGACAGACGATTCCACAGCCACGTTCGAAATACGTAAAGACCGGCGAATTGAGATGCGATCCAACGACATTTCACTGCTTCGACTGGGCCAACCTTTACTGGGCACATTTTCGCTCAACGTGATACTCCATCCACGAAAAAACAAACGCTGCGGTGTGTTTTTCGCAGCTCAACGTGTCGGTCAGCAACTGACCTTTCAAACGATAGAAATTGGTCACGACCAAATTTCGGAGAATCAGCAAGCACAAATGGTTTGGAGTCGCTGGACGGCGGACCTAAGCAATCAGAGCGAAACGTCGCAGGCGGGGCGCACACTTTTGGCAACCCTGGCCATTGAACCAACGATCGGCCAGTCGCGTGACCAATTGCAAATCACCTGTGGTCGGCGCAGCATGCCAGAAGTCCGCATCAATGGAACCCCGTTTCCACACGCCAGTTGGAAGCTAACGGAGGCCGGCAACCAACTTCAGGCCACCCCTTTTGCTCAACTGCCAACCGCTTTTCTGGGCGATCTGGGCTTGGTGAATGTTGGTGGGCTTTGCGTGTTCGAACAACCTCGTCTGGCGTATCGGTAGGTCACCATGCAAAACAAAAACGCGAACAGTAGACGTACCGAACGTCGAACAAATCATGCGGGGCTGACCCTGGTCGAATTGCTGGTCGTCATCGCGATCGTGGGCATTCTGATTGGCATGCTATTACCCGCGGTGCAGCAAGTGCGCGAGGCAGCCAGACGCGTCCAATGCCAAAACAATTTGCGTCAGTTGGCGTTGGGAACGCTGAACTACAGCAGCGCGCGTAGTGAACGTTTGCCTCCACTTTGGAAAACGGCCAACCCCAATCCATGGGACAACTTCTCTTGGCGGATCGACATCCTTCCTTTCATCGAGGCCGAAAATTTACGTCAGTCACTGATGCTGGACGAGTTACCGCTTTCATCAGTCAATCTCAGCGCAGCGGAAAGTCAACTCCCTATTTTCCAATGCCCCTCCACGCCTCAATCGCCTCGTGTCATCGTTGAATTGGGGAGTTTCTCCAATCTGAGGCTTGCCGCTTGCGACTACTCAGCGATTTTCACGACGACTACCGATTTGGAAACGCAATCCGAAGGGGCTTGGCATCCCTCCGGCTCTAACGAAACTTCGACAGCAGTTCTCAGAACGCAGCCGGGAAAACTTGCCTCTATTGGAGATGGATTTAGCTCTACCGTTCTGTTATTCGAGCAAGCCGCCAAACCAGTTGCATACGATCGTCAACGCATCCCTCAACCCCAAGGCACGATCGGTTTTGATTTCTTCACCGAGGGACCCTGGGCAACCGCGGAACTCGGCACAGTCTCCGAGAACCGAGTCAATGAATGGAGTACGTCTGGCCTTTATGGCTTTCATGTCGTGGCCAACATTGTTTTGTGCGACGGTTCGGTCCATGCATTGGCAGACGATATTGAAGGCAGTGTCGTCGCCGCTTTGCTGTCCCGCAACGGCAGAGAGATCATTGATGCCAATGACTGGTAATCGCTGCGCAAACACCACGTGTTTGGAAATCGAAAAAAACTTGAAATGCCCCTGCGTTAGGTTCAATAGATAAGGACTTCTTTATTTTCCCCAAGCAAAAGGTGTTCAACCATGTCAAAATATTGGATTGCTGCCCGTGGGCGATTGGCTCTATTGGGGTCGCTTTTTGGGGAAGTGCTGGAGACGCTGGCTCAAATATGCAAACTCATTTCAGGGGATCAACTGATGAATATTAAAAGATGCGCTGCCGCCTTGGCCCTATTTACCACCTTAGTTGTCAGCCCCGATATGGCTCAGGCGCAGGTGTTTACCCCCGGCCCTTCGGATCCTGCGCTGTTTGACACTGTGGTCAACCTGCCACCGGATCCTAATATCGGTAATGGCGAATTCATTGGCGACCGGATACAGCTTAACGTCGCTGATGGAGCAACCGTGGGGAGTAGGTTCGAGGCCAATGAAGGCAGTGAAGTAAATATAAGTGGTGGTGATGTAGGCTCTTTTTTCAGCGCTAATGGTGGCGCAGTGAACATCAGCGGCGGCAATCTGGGCCCTATGTTCTCCGCCAATGACGGCAGCATCGTGACCTTCAGCGGAGGTACCGTCAATGGTCGTTTCACCGCCAATGCCGGCAGCCAATTGAGCATCAGCGGCGGCGCGGTCTGCGGGGCCTTCGATGCCAAGCCCGGAAGCGTCGTGGAGTTGTCCGGAGGGGAGTTTCGTCTTAACGGCAACCCATTCTCGGACCCGACCATCACGCTTGCCGAAGGTGACATCTTCACTGGCACGCTGGCCAACGGACCAACCTTCATTTTTGCAGCTGTGGAATTTGATCTTTTGAGTGACCAGCTTGGTGGAGACAACCTTTCCGACGTCATACTGAATGAGGTCCCCTTTCCTGTGCTGGATACCACGCCGGTGGTCGTCATCGATAGCCCGTTTGAGGCGCTTGGGCTACCGGGTATGAGCGCTGGGCTGACCCTCAACTTGGTCGATGGTGGCTCATTGCCCAACTGCTTCGCCGCGGTTGATATCACCCTCAATGTCCAAGGCGGCACACTTGGATCAGATGTTGAAACTGCCGATAGTGTCGTGAATATTAGTGAAGGAAGGGTGGGTTCGCGCCTCAAGGCCTATTCTGGCAGCGAAATAAACATCAGTGGCGGCACCGTGGGAAATGAACCTTTCGGATTTAGCGGTGTGGCTTTGGGCGCCGGTCCGGGCAGCGTCGTGAACATCAGCGGCGGATCGGTGGCAGGGCTGCAAGCCCTATCCGGCAGCGTTGTGAACATCAGCGGCGGTACCGTCGAAATTGGGTTTCGGTTTGCGATTTCTTCCGCCGGTCTCGTCGCCGAATCTGGCAGCCAAGTAAATATCAGTGGCGGAGCCGTGAGGGGGATTGGGTTCATCGCCAATGAAGGCAGCACAGTAAACATCACGGGGACTCAATTCATATTAAATGGCGAAGCGCTTGAAGCACTGGTGGTAGGCGAATCATTCACGATAACCGAGCCAGTTGAAACGCTCACCGGCACGCTTGCCGATGGCTCACCGTT
>CAKZVF010000228.1 GCA_937921995.1 uncultured Pirellulaceae bacterium | reverse complement strand
GTCGTGAACTTTTTGGATATCGCGCCCTTCATCGCGCTGCTGACGAACAGTATTTACCAAGTGGAAGCGGACGTTAACCAAGATGGCATGGTGAGTTTCTTGGACATTAGCTTCTTCATTGCTGAACTTACGGCCCAGTAGAAGATCTGAGTTTTGATTGGTCGGGCTCGTGTGGCCTCGTCTACGACCACAGTCCATAGATTTTAGTTGGACCAAAGCGTTTTGTTCATCGCAAGGATTTAGAAATCCGGAGGCAATCAACCTGTTGTGGCTTCATTGGCGAATTGCGGGACCTAAATTGGAAATTCTGGCTTACCCCGGTAAAAGCCGTGAAAAGGAATGGCTAATTCCAAGTCAATAAAGATTAATCTCTGGTGGTCACGGGCCCATTTGCCTATCATGTACAAATAGGCGTCCATTAAAGACTAGTAATGCGGCCTTCTCTGCCTCTATTTTTTCGCAACCCGCGAATCGCATTCACTTAACTCTCCAGAGAGCACACATGCAGTTCTTTTCCAAGCTGTCGGAACGAAAATTAGCGCGCGGTTTTTCAAGCAAATCAGGCCCGCGAAAAAGTCATAGAAATAACAAGGCTTCGTACGCAACTTTGGAACCGCGGCAGATGTTGGCGGTAGTGATCAACGAGTTCTTGGCTTCCAACAGCGCTGGGCTGGTCAATGATAATGCGAACCGATCTGATTGGATCGAGCTCTTCAACACCGGCGCAAGCACGATAAATCTTGCCGGGTATTCGCTCACCGATGACCCAAGCGATCCGACGAAGTTTGTTTTCCCCAGTCAGTCGCTTTCGCAGGGGCAGTATCTGGTCGTCTTTGCTGACAGCGATGCCGACCCCACATCGGGAAACAGCCTGTATACCGGATTCGGGCTCAGTAGCGCCGGCGAATACGTGGGGCTGTACGATGCGACCGGAGCTTTGGTTTCCGAGTTCGCTGCGGGAGGCACCGATTATCCCGCTCAGATTTCTGATGTCAGCTATGGTTTTTTGAATGATGGAAGTTACAGCCAGCCCAGCTACTTCTCGACGCCGACGCCGGGTACTGCCAATGTCAATCCGGTTGCTGAAGTCGTTGGGCGAGTGACCGCTTCGGTGACGCCGGGATTCTACGATGCTCCGTTTGACGTAACGCTCACGACACCGACCTCGGGCGCGATAGTTTTCTTCACGACCGATGGAAGTACGCCGTCACAATTCAACAACGAGAATAGTTTTTCGCAAACTTCATCGACGGTCACGGTCAACGTCAGCAGCACCACAAACCTGCGCGCGGTAGCGCTGAAATCTAACGCACTTTCAGTCCCTGACCGAACCTGGAGTTACCTATTTTTAGATGATGTGCTGGACCAAAACGGAAGTGCGCCAAATCCGGATTGGCCAGCGGGCAATGTTAATGGGCAAATCATCGATTACGGGATCGACCCCGATGTGATCGCCATCGAAGGGGAACAGGCCATCAAGGACGCGCTGTTGGCGATTCCCACGTGGTCTATTACGACAGACGTCGACAATCTATTTAGTTCGTCGACAGGAATCTATACCAATGCCAACAATGACGGAGTGAATTGGGAGCGTCCGGCATCGATAGAGCAAATCAATCCTGACGGGACTGAGGGGTTTCAGGTCAACGCGGGTATACGTATCCGCGGTGGTTTCAGCCGCAGCGACAATAACCCAAAGCACGCGCTCAAATTCTTTTTTCGCAGCGAGTACGGGGATCCTTCGCTGGACTACGATCTATTCAAGGACGACCCAACGTCGACGACTTCGTTTGAGAAAATTGATCTGCGGACCGCTCAAAATTACTCGTGGAGTTTCCGAGGGGATTCGTCTAACACCTTCGTGACTGACGTAATGAACCGGGAAAATCAAGCAGCATTGGGGCAGCAAGCCACCCGCAGCACTTGGGTCCACGCGTACCTCAACGGTCAGTACTGGGGGCTTTATCAGACCCAAGAACGCGCCGATGCGAACTTTGGTGCTTCGTACTTCGGCGGAGACGCTGACAACTACGACGTGCTTAAACCCGAACGAGGTCCGTATCAAAACATTGCGACCGATGGAAACTTCGATGCGTATGACGAACTCTATCAACAGGCACTCGCCCGAGCCGCTGATGGCGTGACTCCGGCGTTCGTTGACAATGCTGCTTATATGAGGGCGCAGGGGCTCAACCCCGATGGCACTGACAATCCAAACTTTAAAACGTTGCTGGACGTCGAAAATTTAACGGCCTATATGATGGTCATTCTTCACGGTGGAAACTTCGACGCGCCCATTAGTAACTTCCTTGGTAACAACCGAATCAATAACTACTTTGCCGTGCGCGACCGGACGGGCGATGAGGGGTTTCGTTTCTTTGTCCACGACTCCGAACACACGTTCCGAAATGTGAACCAAGATCGAAACGGCCCCTATAATCATCCCAACTTCGAATCAGGTGTGCAGTACTTCAACCCACAGTGGCTGCATCAGCAATTGATGGCCAATGAAGAGTACCGCACTCAGTTTGCCGACAAAGTCCAAGAAGCATTTTTTGATGACGGTGCCATGACCGTTGCGGCTCAAACGGCCAGGCTGGACGCACATATCGCTGCGCTCGATCAAGCCATCATTGCCGAATCAGCGCGATGGGGAGATTCTAAGACCGCCAGTCCGCTGTTGCGCAGCAACTGGGTCAGTTCCGTAAACAACCTGAGAAACTTTTTACCCAACCGTCAAACGGCGGTGCTCGGGCAATTTGAAAACACGGTTTTGCAACTTAAAGACACGCCAAATAGCACCTCTTATAACACCACCGTCAGTGCACCCCTGTTCCCTAGCGTTGACGCGCCGGACTTCTTGATCAACGGCACGCCTCAGCACGGTGGGGAAATCAGCAGTGGCGACAGCCTAGAGTTATCCAACAGCGGCGGAACCATTTACTATACCACCGACGGCACCGATCCGCGGTTGGTTGGCGGTGGAATCAACCCCAGCGCTTCCCCATTCACTTCTTCGGCTATTACGACGAATGTCTTTGGGTTTGGTTCAGATTGGAATTATGAGGACTCCGGCACCGATCTCGGCACGGCTTGGCAGAGCAGCACGTTCAACGACGCGAGCTGGAGTTCGGGTGTTGGCGAACTTGGCTATGGGCAGCCAACGACCGATACGACCGTCAGCTTTGGAAGTGATCCCGCCAACAAATACACGACGACGTATTTCCGAAAGACCTTTAATGTCGCGCCAGGAAGTTACTCAAGTGTGAACTTGAGCGTGTTACGGGACGATGGAGTGGTCGTCTATCTCAATGGTACGGAGATTGGTCGGGACAATATCACAAGCGGTGCTGTCACGTACAATACTTTCGCGGACGTCTTCATTGGTGGGGAAGGTGAAACGACTCCGATCAATTTCGCGATTCCAACTTCGTTGCTGCTGCCGGGAGCCAACACGTTGGCGGTCGAGGTCCATCAAGCTAATCTTACCAGTAGTGACCTCACGTTTGATGCTCAGCTGAGTGTGACATCGTTGACATCGCCAAGCGGTCCGTTCGTTTTTACTTCATCGGCCAACGTGCAAGCCCGTACGTTTAGCGGAGGCCAGTGGTCTGCGCTCAGTGATGTGACGTTTGTGATTCCCGCATCGCAGTCGGATCTTCGAATTTCAGAGATCCACTACAACCCGGCGGCCCCAACGGCGGCGGAAGTTGCGGCGGGGTTTATTGACAACGACGAATTTGAGTTCATCGAACTGTTCAATTCATCTGCCACCGGCACCGTCGATCTCAGCGGTGTTCAGCTTTCCAACGGGGTTTTGTTTAACTTTGGCGAGGCGCAATTGCTCCCTGGGCAACGCGCCGTTGTCGTGGAAAACATGGATGCCTTCATGGAACGATATGGCGACAGCGCGACGGTGCTTGGCCAGTGGTCCGGCGGACTGAACAACGGTGGGGAAACAGTCACGTTGATCGACAGTAGTTTGAATGAAATCATGTCGGTGAATTATGGCGACAACGATCCTTGGTACGGTTTAACCGACGGAGATGGTTTCAGTTTGGTGCTCGATGATCCGGCCGGTACGCCTACGGCCGAATTTGGCAAGTATTACAGCTGGCGAGCAAGCAGCGCATTCGGTGGAACGCCGGGCGCGGCGTCCGCAGATCCCTCTGGGATTGTGATCAATGAAATTCTTGCTCACACCGATGCTCCGCAAAGCGATACGATCGAGCTGTACAATCCGACGTCTCAGCCAATTGACGTGGGGTTCTGGTTCCTGAGCGATTCGTCCAGTTCGCCATTTAAGTTTCGCATTCCTGCGGGGACGATCATCCCGGCCGGCGGCTATTTGGTTTACGACGAATCGGACTTCAATCCGACGCCTTTAACTCCCGGCGCGAACGAT
>CAKZVF010000227.1 GCA_937921995.1 uncultured Pirellulaceae bacterium | reverse complement strand
TTGCGGGGTAGGCTTGCCTATTCTGACGCAGGCGCGTCTGTGCTTCGGGGTTCTACAAAATCCGTCAAAGCAGTATATTATCGCACTTGGATTTCTGCTTTTTCCTGACTGTTTGTGCGATGAAGTACTCGTTTACCCTCTTAATAGCGCTGATCGCCATTTGGTTTTTGTGGTCCGGTCACGCCGAACCATTCATGCTGATCTTAGCGGCACTGTCGATTGGGTTGTCGATGTGGATTTCGTTAAGGATGGGCATCGTCGACGAAGAAGGTGCGCCGGTCCAAATGGGTATCCGCCCCTTCATCCAGTTCGCGCCGTGGCTGGGCAAGGAGATTGTGGATTCCAACATTGAAGTTGCCAAAATTATTCTCTCAAGAAAAATGCCGATCAAACGCAATCTTGTGACTGTTACTGCGGGACCCAAAAGCCAGTTGGGCAAAGTCATGTTGGCCAACTCGATCACGCTGACCCCCGGTACCGTTTCCATCAAGATGGAAGGTGACGAAATTTTGGTCCACGCACTTTCATTCGAAGGTGCCGCCGAAGACTTGTCCGGTGAAATGGACAAACGGATTCAAGCCTTGGAAAAATAGAGCTATAAAGGGCTCAAAGAGGAATCACAAAAACATGTACATCGCTGCTTCCGCCGCAATATTAGTCACGATGACGCTGGCGCTGATCCGCGCGATGTTCGGGCCGACGGTGTTTGATCGTGTTCTAGCATTGAACATGTTTGGCACCAAAACCGTGTTGCTGATTTGCGTAATCTGTGTGCTCAACACGCCCAGCCGTCACGATTTTCTGGACCTGGCGCTCTTGTACAGCTTGATGAACTTCATCGGCATGGTGGCGCTGTTGAGATTCACCCAATACGGCACCTTTGACGAAGTCGAAATCCACCAACACAATTCAGGAAAGCAATAATGGACTACCTGATTGATATTCTGACTTGGGTGTTTTTGATCGCCGGTTCTTTCTTTTCGATCGTCGGTGGCATCGGCATTCTGCGCATGCCCGAATTTTATTCGCGGCTGCATGGCGGGGGCGTTACCGACACCCTGGGGGCGGCGCTGATTATTTTTGCATTGATGTTTCAAACGGGCCTGACACTGGCGACGCTTAAGCTGGCGATGATTCTGTTCTTCCTGCTGGTGGTCAGCCCAAGTTCCTGTCACGCATTGGCCAAATCGGCGGTCAACCAAGGGCTGAATCCAATCGTTGATAAATCAGAGACCTCCTAAAGATTTCCATCCACACCGATCGCCTACTTCCTTTTCCGACAACCCACCTATAACGACTGCTGAATGTTCGTTTCACTTTTCATTTTAACTTTGCTGGTCGTGACAGCCATTTCGATCGCGCGGATACGCGATTTGTGGGCGGCCGTAATGTTCACTGGCATTTTCAGCTTCTTGGGCGCGTGTTGGATGTTGATTCTTGATGCTCCCGACGTCGCGTTCACCGAAGCGGCCGTAGGCGCAGGGATCTCAACTTTCCTCTTGCTGGGCACGTTGGCGCTGGCGGGAAAGAAGGAGAAACCCACCAAGGGATCGCCTTTGGTTCCGCTGGTCGTGGTTGGCGTTACCGGCGCGGCACTGATCTACGGAACGTTGGACATGCCGCATTTTGGTGATCCCAACAGCCCCGTTCAAACGCGTATCCAACCCAGCTTTGTGGAGAAATCGCAACCCGACATGCACGGCTTGCCCAACGTCGTAACGGCGCTGCTGGGTAGCTATCGTGGCTACGACACACTTGGCGAAACGGCGGTGATCTTCACCGCTGGCATCGCCGTCATCTTGATTCTTCGACGATCCAGTGCAGAGGCGACCGGTTCCGATCATAAGCCAAAGAAAGGGACCCAATAATGGATTCGTTTCCCATCATTCGCGTCGTCTCCAAGTTGATCATTCCTTACATTTTGCTGTTTGGATTTTACGTTCAATTTCATGGCGACTTTGGACCCGGTGGAGGTTTCCAAGCCGGTGTGATTTTGGCTTCGGCGCTGATCCTATACGGATTGGTGTTCGGCTTACCCGCGGTGAAGAAAGTCGCGCCGCCGAAGCTGATCGAAAAACTGATCGCGCTGGGACTGTTGATCTACGCAGGAACGGGGTTCGTGACGATGCTGTGTGGAAAAGCAAAAGATGGAGCTCACGGTACTCTCCACGGGGACCACGCAAACGCGGATCACGGCCGTGCGATGGCGAATTTTCTGGATTACGGCGCTTTGGATCACCACTTCCTGCCGGGGATACTGCCCCACGGTCAGCACTTGGGAATTTTCCTGATTGAGTTTGGCGTAGGTATCACCGTGACGGCCGTGATGACGATGATCTTTTATTGCTTCGCAGGCCGCCATCCTGAACCGAATTCGGCTTCTAACACCGAGGTCACATCATGACATTGGAACAAGTTTTCGGTCTGTATAATTACTGGGTTGTGATCTGTTTGATGATGACCGGTTTTTACATCGTGATCGCTCGAAAAAATATGATCAAAACGGTCATCGGATTGAATATCTTTCAGACCTCGGTCGTGCTGTTGTATATCACGATGGGCAAGGTGACCGGCGGAACAGCGCCCATCATTCCGCCAGAAATTGCAGCTCAACAAGACCATGGTCACGAACACGGGCATGCCGACCACGGAGCACATGGGCACGACGCACATGCGGAACTTGCCGACCATGTTCATGATGCCGCTCACGAAGTCGGTCATGAAACCGCCCATGAAGTCGCTGATAAAGTTGTGCAGCACAGCGCCGAAGCCGCCGAGGCGGCGGAATTGATTTACTCCAATCCACTGCCAAGCGTATTAATGCTGACCGCGATCGTCGTGGGTATCGCCACCACCGCGCTGGCCCTAGCATTGATCGTGCGTATCGGAGAAGACTATGGCACCGTCGAAGAAGACGAGATCCAATTGATCAATCGACGCGCACAGCCAAACAAAAGAGCTTCTTAAAAAAGTACACTCTACGTGATCGAATTTTTACAATATCATTTGCCGGTCTTGTTGATCGTGATACCGATGATTGCGGCACCGCTGGCGGTGTTGTTAGGCAATCGGCGCGTCGTGCAATTGCTTTCACTTGCCGTTTGCTGGACCACATTTGGGTTGGCCATCTGGATGGTTGCCATCGTCAATTCGGCAGGGCCTGTCTCCTATGAATTGGGAGGTTGGGCGCCGCCGTATGGCATTGAATATCGCGTCGATCAGCTGAACTCGTTCATCATCATGTTCATTTCGGGCATGGGCGCGATTGTGCTGACCTATTCACCTTACAGTCTCGACGCCGAAATCCCGCAGTCTCAGCACTATCTGTTTTACCCGATGTATTTGCTGTGCATGACGGGGCTGATGGGGATTTGTGTCACCGGCGACCTGTTCAACGTATTTGTCTTCCTGGAAATTTCGTCGCTGTCGACCTATGCCTTGATCAGTCTGGGGAAGACTCGCCGAGCACCCCTAGCCGCGTTTCAGTATCTGATCATGGGAACGATCGGAGCCACATTTTTGCTGATTGGCATCGGCCTGCTCTATCAGATGACCGGAACGCTGAACATGGCCGACATTGCGTTGCAACTGGAGAATCAACGAGTCGTCAATGATGGGCATTGGGCCGGTTCAAGAACCTTGTTGGTTGCGTTTGCGTTTTTGACCGTCGGGCTGTGCATCAAGATGGCCGTGTTCCCGCTGCATACGTGGCTGCCGAACGCGTACGCCTACGCCCCATCGGTGGTAACCGCGTTCGTCGCAGCAACGGCGACGAAGGTTTCGGTCTACGCGTTCATTCGTGTCATCTTTGGAATCTTCTCGCCGCGATTCGCATTTGAACTGCTGCCACTGGATAACGCGCTGTGGTCGTTTTCATTGATCGGGATCTTCATCGCTTCGATTGCCGCCATTTTTCAACAGAACGTCAAAAGACGTTTGGCTTATTCCAGTATCGCCCAGGTTGGTTATATGTTGCTGGGCATCAGCATGGCGAACGTTGACGGGTTGAGCGCGGGGATCGTGCACATGTTTAACCACGCTTTGATTAAAGGCGGGTTGTTCATGGTCGTGGGCTGTTTTGTGCTCAGACTGGGATCTGTTCAGTTGGACGACTGGAAGGGTGCCGGCCGAACGATGCCTTGGACGTCTTTGGCTTGGGTGTTGGGAGGCCTTGGTTTGATCGGCGTGCCGGTTACCTGTGGTTTCATCAGCAAGTGGTTGTTGTTGACGTCGGCGCTGGAAGAGGATCTTCTTCCTGTTGCAATTTTGATGTTGATCAGTTCGCTATTGGCGGTCATCTACGTTTGGCAGGTGGTGGAAGTGCTTTACTTTGCTCAGCCGTCTGAGAAAGCCAAAAAGGCCACCGAAGCGCCGCTACTGATGTTAGTGACAACTTACGTCGTCGTGGGAGCCAATATTGTCTTTGGAGTTTGGACGACCTATTCAGCGGGGCTGGCAACCAAAGCGGCCAAAGCGCTGCTCGAAGGAGGATCACTGTGAACCTCTTTAGCCCCGAAACGATGATCCAGATCTCTTTGGCGCTGCCAGCGTTGGCGATTGGTTTGGTTTTCCTAACAGGCAAATTTCCCAACCTGCGAGAAACCTGCACCTTGGTCGTGGCGTCGATCTTGTTCTTGATTAACTGCGATTTAGCATCGCATGTGTTTTCCGGTGAACGGCCCTCGTGGACTCTCGGGCAGATGATGCCTGAATTCGACATCGCGTTCTCGGTCGAACCATTAGGAATGTTATTCGCTTTGGTCGCGTCAGGGTTGTGGGTGCTGACCACGGTTTACGCCATTGGCTACATGCGTGGCCACCACGAAAAGAATCAGACGCGTTTCTTCGCCTGTTTCGCGGCGGCGATTTTCGCTGCGATGGCGGCAGCATTTTCGGCGAACCTGTTCACGCTGTTTGTGATGTATGAAGTCATGACAATATCAACCTATCCGCTGGTGACGCATCATGGTGACGAAAAAGCCAAACGTGGCGGCCGCGTTTATCTGGGAATTCTGCTTTCGACATCGGTCGCGTTTTTCATGTTTGCGATCGCATGGACGTGGAAGATCAGCGGTACGCTGACGTTTACTCAAGGCGGAATACTCGCCGAACCTTTCTCCGACGGAAAAGTTACCGAACTCCAGTTGGCGGTTTTGCTTGGCCTGTTTGCGTTTGGAATTGGTAAAGCGGCGCTGATGCCGTTTCACCGTTGGTTGCCGGCGGCGATGGTAGCACCGACGCCTGTCAGTGCGCTGCTGCATGCGGTGGCGGTCGTGAAAGTGGGTGTCTTTTCGGTGCTGAAGGTCGCGATCTATATTTTTGGATTGGATCTGATCAACGACACCGGGGCAGGGGAGTGGTTATGTTACGTGGCCGCGGCGACGATTCTGTTGGCCTCACTGGTGGCGATGACCAAGGATAATTTGAAAGCGCGGTTGGCTTATTCGACGATCAGCCAGTTGGCCTATATCACTCTGGGCGCGGCGATCGCGACGCCCGAAAGTGCGCTCGGCGGGGGCATGCACATTGCCATGCACGCGGTGGGGAAGATCACGTTGTTTTTCTGCGCTGGTGCCATTTACGTTGGTGCTCATAAAACTGATATCAGTCAGATGCGCGGTCTTGGTCGCGCCATGCCGTTTACCTTTGCGGCGTTTTTAATTGCAGCGATCAGCATCATCGGCTTGCCGCCGGGGGGCGGTTCATGGAGCAAATGGTTGCTGGCATTGGGCGCTGCGGAGACGGGGCAGGTTTTGCTGATTGCGACGCTGATGATCAGTTCGCTTTTGAATATCGCGTATTTGGTTCCGATTCCCATCCGGGCGTTCATGGTTCCCGATGGTGAAGAACCACTGTCCTTTCATGAAGGACCAATGATGTGCGTGGTGCCGCTTTGTATTACCGCCGTTGGTAGTGTTGCGTTGTTCTTTTTTGCCAATTCGATTTACGATTGTTTACTACCCATTGTGCAATAGTTTTGACGAAACATGAATTTCCAATTTATGATTTCTGATTTCCAAAATCCTGATGATTGATTTTCGAAATTGGAAATTTGGAAATTTCAAATTCAAAATCTTAAATCTTAAATTCCTTCGATCCTTGCGATCCTTCCGCTATGACTGAACCCAATCACAACGAAAACCCCAGTTGGTTCGAACGACCCAAGAACATCAACCTGATGATCACCGGTTTAGTGGCCGCTTGCGTTGGGTTGCTGGTGATTGATTTTCTTGGCCATGGTTTCCATGACGAACATCACCCGCCACACTTTAAGACCGAAGAATTCTTTGCTTATCAAGCTTGGATTGGGTTTGGGGCTTTTGTCGTCGTGGTGGCGCTAGGGAGCTTGTTGCGTTTGCTCATTCGCCAAAGAGAGGATTTCTATGATCGCTAGTATCGCGCTGATCCCCGGCATGATCATGGTGGTTGGCAGTCTGCTGCTGCCGGCGTTGGGAAAGAAATCCGCTTGGGGTGCGCTGGCGTTGTCGATCGTTAGCCTGATCGTATTTTTGCAGACGCCCTTTGGAACATCCGGAAACGTCGAAGTACTGGGCAATGCGCTGACGATGGTCAGGATCGATAAACTCAGCTTCATCTTTGGATTGGTTTTCCATCTGGCGGCCATCCTATCGTCGATCTACGCGCTGCATTTGGAAGACGTGAAACAGCATGTCAGCGCGATCATGTATGCCGGCGGTGCGATCGCGGCTGCTTGTGCGGGCGATCTGTTGACCCTGTTCGTGTTCTGGGAATTGACAGCGATCTCCAGCGTCGTTTTGGTTTGGGCCAGCGGAACAAAACGTTCCTACAAAGCCGGTATGCGCTATTTGATCATTCAAGTCACCTCCGGCGTACTATTGCTCTCAGGAGCGCTGATGCGATTGACCGAAACGGGCTCACTGTCTTTTGGAGACATGGGCGAATTCGGTGTGATTGGACTGCATTCGGCAGGTGGAGCCATCTCGACTTCGGGGCTGCTGATTCTGATCGCGTTTGGAATGAAATGTGCATTTCCTCTGCTGCATAACTGGTTGCAGGATTCTTATCCCAAGGGGACCGTCACCGGAACTGTTTTCTTAAGCGCTTTCACGACCAAATTGGCCGTGTATTCGCTGGCGCGCGGGTTTGCCGGTACCGAGGAACTGATCACTATCGGCTGCGTGATGACGTTGTTCCCCATCATCTTCGCCGTCATTGAAAACGACCTCCGCCGCGTGTTGGCCTACAGTTTGAACAACCAATTGGGCTTCATGGTCGTCGGCATCGGCATCGGAACCGAACTGGCGCTCAACGGGATGGCGGCCCATGCGTTTTGCCACATCATTTACAAATCGCTTCTGTTCATGTCGATGGGTGCGGTGCTGTATCGCGTTGGTACCACCAAAGCCACGGAACTCGGTGGGCTGCACAAGTCGATGCCTTGGACGACCGTCTTTTGCATTATCGGTGCCGGTTCGATCTCGGGCTTTCCTTTGCTGAGCGGTTTTGTCAGTAAATCCATGATCATCACGGCCGCTGCCGAACACCATCACTTCATCGCTTGGTTTGTTTTACTGATCGCATCGGCCGGCGTGATGGAGCACTCGGGCATTAAGATTCCCTTCTTTGCGTTCTTCTCTCACGACAGCGGAAAACGTCCCAAGGAAGCGCCTTGGAACATGCTCACGGCGATGGCGTGCGCTTCGTTTCTTTGTGTCGCACTGGGAATCAGCTACGACTTTCTTTACAGATTATTGCCTTTTGAGTCACACTATTCGCCTTTCACCACCGGCCATGTTGTGACTCAGCTGCAGCTTTTGTTATTCGCGGCTTTGGCGTTCGTCGTGCTGATGAAAACCAAGCTTTATCCGGCCGAGGTCGACGCGACGAATTTGGACACCGACTGGGTTTATCGTAAAGCGCTACCGTGGCTGATCAGCGGTGCCGGTACTGCGATCGCGTTCGTCGATTCAGGAATTCGCAAAGGATTTGTTGCGATGATCAGCGGAACGATTAGGGGATTCGAAAAACGCTTCAATGACCAAGGGCTGATGGGTCGCGCTTGGAGCACCAGTACGATGGCGGTGTGGGCGACGTTGATTCTTGGGTTATGTCTGATGCTGTACTATTTGTAGATGTCTTGAAGAAGCCGTCTCGAAGATCAGATCAACAGAAACCGCGCGATCGAGATCAGCACGATGACGATCAGCAGTCTGCGCACCCAGACGTTTGCGTTGGGGACGCGCGTCGCATAGTTCGCCGCCAACCATGCACCTATTCCTTGACCTACTGCCATCAACCCGCCCATCCCCCAGTCAATTTGATTATTCAACACAAACAAAGGCAGGGAAATCATCGCCATCAACAGCACGATCACCAGCTTGATCATATTGGCGTGATTAAGCGTATACCCTGACACCATAACCAACGCCGATAGCAGCAACACACCCACGCCGGCCTGGATGAATCCTCCGTAGATTCCAATTCCGAAAAACAGCACCAGCACCCACCAACCGGGCCGGCCGGCCGTCACTTCGGATTGCTCTCTTAACCAACGTTTGGGGTTGGAGATCAACACGATCAGCATCACGACCATCACGATACCGATCGCAATTTCCATCGCCGATTTATCAAGGATCGTTGCGATCCAAGCTCCCAACAAAGCGCCGGTCACCGAAGCCCCGATCAACCACGGGCTGAAGGTGGGCTGCAATGATCCAGAACGACGGAAAACCGAAATCCCAACGACGTTCTGAAGAAGGACACCCACCCGATTGGTGCCGTTGGCCACGTCCGCCGGTAACCCCAAGAACACCAGCATCGGCAGTGTTACCAACGACCCACTACCGGCAAGTGTATTGATCACGCCCGAGAGCGCTCCGGCGAAAATAGCCAATAAGTAGACGTACCAATCCATTTGCACGAGTCTAACCCAACAATCGTCAATCGTTTAGATAAGCACAGCCGAGGAACTGCTTTTCGACATTTTCAGCCCGCCACCCTCTTCCTAAACAGATTGGTCAAATTGGTTAACAAAGTGGGAAAAAATGGTGAATTTCTGGGATATGACCAGAACGATACCAGAACTATAATCACTCGCTTGAGCTGCAATTCGTCTCTCCATTCCAACGAAATTGTATTTTTCAAACCTCTTTTCTAACCATATTTTGACGATCGACTATGAAATCTACTGCGCTCAAGACCGTTACTCTACTGCCAATTTTGCTTTTTTGTTCCTGTTCAAATGGTTCCGACAGCGCTGAAGTACCTGAAATGGCCCCCACTGTTTCGCAGGCATCGAAAAACGCAGAAATCGAACCTCTGCCGGCGCAGGTTTTGCTAAACTCGAAGGAACTTTTCGGGTCCACAAAACCCGATGAACCGAAGTTCGCAGACGATCCTCTTCTCCAATCGGCAGACAGTTTTGGAGAGCTTAATACCGATGAATCTTTGAAGCTTGAACAGACAGATTTTTCTCAAGATCTGGTACGCTAGAGATCGGGTGCTCTCGTGATCTATCGCCCCAGTTCCCGTCATTGAACGAACCCGCATTAAGATCGAAAGACGCTATGTACGTGATTGCCGTTGAGTTCTCCATTAACAAAGAATTTGTCAGTCAATTCCGCGATCGGATTCAGCAACAGGCAGAAGACTCATTGACCAATGAATCTGGATGCCACCAGTTCGATGTGTGTTTCGATCCCAATGACGAAACAAAGTGCTTTCTTTATGAAAAGTACACTGACGAAGCCGCTTTTGAGGTTCACCGCGCGGCCGATTACTTCAGCAGCTTTTCCGCCGACGTCCAACCATGGGTCGCCTCGAAAGAAGTCAAAGCTTGGTCCTGCGAATGATTGTCTTCATTTGATTATCTTCTTTTCAGGTCCTCGCGCTGGTCATCCGTCAGAACTTTGATCGGCAGATTTCTCAGCATCAGATAAAGCTTCGCTGTCTCCTCAAGCTCCTCGGTCGCGTAAACAGCGGCGTCCAAACTCTTTCCGGCGACCACCGGTCCGTGATTGGCCAACAACAAGCTATGAGATTCCTTGGCCATGGCTTCGACAGCGGCAGCTAATTCAAGGTCCCCCGGCGCAAAATACGGCACCAGCGGTAGTCGCCCCACGCGCATCACATAATAGGCCGTGATCGCCGGCAGCACGTCCGAGGGATCAATATCCGCAATCACCGAAACTGCCACCGAGTGGGTTGAATGCAAATGCACAATCGAATTCGAATCATCACGTACACGATAAACACTGTGATGTAAGAACGCTTCTTTACTGGGTTTGTCGCCTGAGACCAAATTTCCCAACGCATCAATTTTTGAGATCCGGTCAGGATCCAGTCGACCCAAACATGAATTCGTGGGTGTCACCAAAAATCCATCTGGCAACCGGACGCTGATATTTCCCGAACTGCCCGCGGTCAAGCCTCGATCGTAGATCGACTTACCATGCATCGCGATACGTTCGCGCAGATCGCGCTCTGAAAGTTCTTGATTGTTATTGATCATCGAATCACCGTCACTTATTCAAACATTTTCAACGCGGTTTCAAAGAAATCTTCGCCGCCAAAATTACCGGACTTCAGCGCCACCGCGATCGGTTTTTCGTCAAACGCGTAAGTCCACGGAACACCGGTACAAATCTCTGGGCCAATTTTCAGTTGCTCGATCCCAAGTTCTCGCATCACAGCCCCCGAAGTTTCTCCACCAGCGACGATAATTTTTCCAAACCCAATTTCCTCTACCAGCCACTTCGCCACGCGACCATGAAATCGCTCGACACGCTCGCAGACTTCCGTGCGACCATATTTTTGGTGAATCGGTTCGATCGCTTCGGCCGCAGCGGTCGAATAGATCATCAAACGCCGGCCATCCAAATCAGCAACGGCCGATTCAAAATTCGAAATCTGTAATTCGAAACTCTGCATCAACCCCGCAACATCGACTTGGAAACACTGACATCTATCCTTCATAAAGGCGACTTGCCGTTGCGTCATCTGGGAACAGCTCCCGGCGATGATCAGCGCGCTGCCTTCGATGTTGGGAAGATCTGGCTGATGAATGGTCCTGCCAATTAGACCACGCTTTCGCCACGCTTCTGGCAAATAGCGACCGATTCCCGACCCTCCGGTCACGACTTGATGGTCGACGATCGCATCGGCAATCGTTGCCAAGTCAGAATCTTCACACGTGTCCGTCACCAATAACCGATGACCGGCAGAAACCTCTCGCTCAATCGCAAGAACCGTTGATTCGACGCCCGCCGAAACATCGGGGGTCGTAACCAAACCGACCGACAGGTCCGTTTGCCGCCCAAGAAATCTAACGATATTGGAATCCGTCATCGGATTGAGCGGATGATGCTGCATTCCGGATTCGCTCAACAGATCCCCGTTAACGAACAGGTGCCCCAGATAAACGGTGCGGCCTGCGGCGGGAAATGCGGGACAGACGATCGCCTTGGGCACGTCCAAATGTTCTAAAATCGCTGCGGCCACGGGGCCGATATTCCCTTCAGTCGTCGAATCAAAGGTCGAACAATATTTGAAGTAAAACCGCTGACAGCCACCCAGTCGCAATGCATCCACCGCCGCCAGCGACTGATCCACCGCCTGATGGGCCGGCAGAGAGCGCGTCTTGAGCGCCACGACAACAGCATCGCATTCCAGACTATCCAATTGCTGTTGGGTTGGCACACACATGAACTGTACCACGCGCATCCCACCTTTGACCAAGTTGATCGCCAAATCCGTCGCCCCGGTAACGTCGTCCGCCACGCAGCCAAGAAAGATGCTGGTGTTCTCGGTCATCAGTTATCCCTCCAAAATTCTTTCTTTGCGATTAATCTTCAATCGCGATCGCACGGACCGGGCATCCATCGCCACCGCTGATTTTGAGCGGTAGCGCGATAAACTGCACGACAGATTGAATAATCTGATCAAGATTTGCCAAACCCTCCACAATTAAGACGCCGCCTTTAAACAGGATCTGATGGACTTCTGTTAGCTCCTCCTTATTGTTCACATCGGCGACCGATGGAGGTTCGACACCGACCATCGCAACTTGCCGGTCAACCAGCCATTTTGCCAATGCGACCGAGATTCGGGGCAAAGCGTCGCGGTACTCAACTGTTCCATAGCGTTTGTGCCAGTCGGTTCGCAACAATAAACGAGCACCTGCAACGATCTGAGCGTGATAAGGTTCAAGATGCTCGATGGTGATCAGTTGGCCGTCGCTAACGGGTCCGTTGCGTGTAAGGTCGATCATCAAGGCAGGACCAACGCACACGCTGAGATCCTGCTGATCAATCGTTGCCGTGCCGTCGATAAAATGGACGGGCGCGTCCATGTGAGTCCCACAATGCGAATAAAGTTCCAACGTTGTCGCGTTCCAACCTTCTTTGGCAATCGTTTTCGCGGTGCGGATGTCTACGCCGCGCATCGAATTACCCACGGGCAGGCTTAAGTCAATGATTTTCATAAGCTCCATCATAGCAGATCAGCAAACGCAGGCAGGCAGCGTCACCAACCGGTGGCTGCCGCCTTACCGTTTAATTTCTTTGTCTAACCAAACATCGTGTCAATCGAACGAATGTATTGAAGTGCATCGTCGACGTCGGTTACTTCGACTCCGCACTTTCTGCCGGCGCGATCACATTCTCCCAACAGAACTAAATCATCGTAGAACTCATGATTCATCAACCGGTTGCGGGCTCGAGCGCCAATCGTTCGGTCGTGAAGCTCGTGAGCCAGCATGTGGTGCTCGATCAGCCACAAAGTTCGATCGGTAACGAACTCGCGCACCGCTTCGACGCCGGCGCTGACATGGTCGTGGGGATCTATCGCTTTTCCGACGTCATGCAAAAGTGCCGCCAGTAGGAATTCCTCGTCGTAAGGCGACTGATCACACGCCAGATCGTAAACTTGCAGACTGTGATAGAGCGCGTCACCCTCGGGGTGCCATTTTGGATTCTGTTTAACGTTTTCCAGCGGCAACAACAGCACCTGGAACACCTGAAAACGATCCATGATCTCCTCTGCTTGCTGGAGCGTTTGCTCAAGGTCCGTCTCCGGATACTCAATTTGCATCAGTGATTCTAACTGCTGCTTGGATGCTTTCTGAATCGCTTTTCCAGTGATCGAGCTTCTAAAGTTGAAGCCCAACTTGGACAGAGGATAAACCGTCAGCTCAATCTCGAACCGGTCTTGGATGTGAATGTGCCGATACAATTGCCGCGTGTTATTTTTGACGACACGCTTTTGCTGGGTTGTGTACCGAAGGCCGTGATAGTCCAACTCGTTGGTGATCTGCTGGAGATTGTCCGCGAAGACATGGATGTCGATGTCTGAACCGGTACGGATGTGGCCGGTCAGGACACTGCCGATCAGATAGGTCTTGAAGCGCTCAAGTATCCGCATCACGCGAATCGCCTCGACCCGCATCTCCTGCAGACGATCGTGCTCAACGCTGCCTTCGATCATTCTGGCCAGCAGCAGCACTTCGTCGCGGATTTCACTATTGCTGGGAAGGTCTTTGGGTTTGACGCGCGCTTTGCAAACCGTTCGCGCCGCTTTGATCTTGGCTTGATAGTACTCGGATTCCTGTCGGTCGTACATTAACCGGGCAGCTTGATAGGCGATCTGTCGCCTCAGTTTCGATTGACTCATTTCTGGGAGCCTCAAAGCGGCTCACGTAGCTAAAGAAAGTAGTGATAGCAGGATCCATCATGAACGATCCGCCACCTGATCGGGCTCATCATACACTACTTCACACCGTTTCCTCAAACTGTTTGCTCAAACCATTTCCTCAAACCGTTTCCCATCGGTCGCTATCCGCTGATCGATACATGGCTTCCTGAACGGCCAGACTGCTCAAATAGGCTCCCGCCTCGGTTTCAAAACGCTCGTCGCCCGACAGCATCACGTCGACAAAATGTTGCTGAGCCGCAAACACGCAGTCGCCTGCAAATCCGAGCCGCGAGGGTTGATAGGGGTGATCGGTTTCGGTTTCGCCCAGTCGTTGAATCGTGATCCGCCCGTCTAAATAGCTGCGAATCGTTCCACCGTCGAATTCGATCAACAGTTCACCAAAGGTATATCGCGAATCTTCGCCGTTACATTCGTTGTAGCGATTGGCATCATAGATCCCGATCCCACCGCCGGCGAATTGAAACATGCCTACCGCAGTGTCCTCTCCAAGGATCACCGGGTTCAAACGCCGCATATGAGCGAAAGCCGTTGAAATGTCTCCCATTAAATAGCGAAAACAATCAATAGCGTGGATGCCCGTTTCAAACACCAACATGCGAGGCATCGTACGGAAGTAGGCTTGCCGGTTTAGATAAGCATCCTCTCCCCATCCGTCTCCCGCTCGGTGCCGCAGCGTAATCGTATGCAGCTTCGATCCGATAACACCTGAATCCAACAATTTTTTAATCTCGCGATACCAAGGCTGAAAACGAAAGTTCTCATGGACCACAAAGGGAACGTCGGCCGCCGCACAGGTCGCGACCAATTTAACGGCTCCGTCGTAGTCCGGCGCAAGCGGTTTCTGACAGATAATGGTCAGGTTTGGGTGATCCGATCTGCAAGAGAGAATCGTTTCCATGATCGCTCGATGAGTCGCCGGCCCTGTGACGACGTCAACGAAATCCAGCTGTATGTTTCGCTCAGCCAATTCACAGAGCATCTGATCGACGGTAGCAAAGTGAAGCCCTACGCCATGTTCGTCGGCAACCGTTTTTGCCTTTTCGATTTCTAAATCGCAACAAGCGACCAGATCAACCGCGTCGATGCGCGACCAAGCTTCGTAGTGGAATTGACTGAAATAGCCGGCACCCACAACCGCACCGACCAGTCTTTTAGGCTTACCCATTGGCTGTCTCCAGATCTACCAAAGGACGATCGGGGCGAATCATAAACCACAGAAAGATCGCCACGACATTCAAACCGGCCGCCAGATAGAAAAACGGCTCATGCGAACCGGCCCAGCCATGTAAAATGGGAAATAAAATTGCCGTGAAGAATGCGCCCAGATTCCCCACCATGTTCATCGCTCCTGAAACGGTACCCGCGTTTCTTCCACCGACGTCCAAACAGGTGGTCCAGGATGGGCTGAGCACCATGTCGCTGCCAAAAATCGCCACGCACATCGCCATCACGGCGGTTTGAGGCGTGTCCATATTGATGCACAACGCCATACCTGCCGCCGCCAGAATAAATCCGATTACCGCAGGAAGTCGGCGAGACAGATTCCAATGGCCCTTTCGATAAAGCGTATCGACCATCGCTCCGGCCAACCAATTGCCAAGCACTCCGCACAACAGCGGCATCATCGCATACCAACCGGTCTGTGCTGGGGTCAGCTCAAACGTCGTTTTCATATATTTGAAAAACCACGAAGCCACGAAGAAGAACGTAAAGTTATGCGCGACATACTGCACCATCAACATCCACATCGTTGGAGCTGATAATATCTGGCTCAAGGAAGCGATGCCCGTTTTGTCATCCTTCATCGACAGCGCGGCATCGGAAGCACGATGAGATTTAATAAAGTTAACTTCGTCTTCTCCGACGGCGAAATGTTCTTCGGGCATGTTGCGAAATAGTAAGTACCAAAAAACGGCGACCACCAAACCGGTCCCGGCCAGCAAATAAAACGCTTGCTGCCAACCTCCGGTCACCGCGATCAACCACACCACTCCGGGCATCGCGACCGCAGCCCCCAGCCGACCTCCCGAAAAAATCAACGAATTGGTAATCCCCCGTTCACCGATCGGCAACCAAGAATAGATCGCCCGGGAAATGGTTGGATAACCACCGGCTTCTCCCACGCCGAATAAAAATCTTACGCCCACCAACAGCGCTGCCTGCCGAACGACTCCCGTCAAACCCGTGAAGACAGACCAAGCAAGACAAACACAGGACATTACTACGCGCGGACCAAAACGATCGGCCAACTTCCCGCCGGGCACTTGAAACAATGCATAGCCCAACGAAAAAGCGCCCATCACCCAACCCATCTGCGTGGGCGTGAGGTTCAGATCCTGTGCGATGTTATCTTCAGCGGCGGCGATGCAAGCGCGATCGATCCACATCAGCATGGAGATGAGAAACGCACCCAAGATCAGCAAGTAGCGAATCGGCACAACGAAGCCTCTACGAAAAAATCCCTTAGAACAGTTACAGTCAATACAGTCTAACGCGCCGCAGCGGTGAAGGAAGATTATTTCGTCGTGACGACGCAGCTGCCATGCCTCCGCCAAGGAAGGTAAATATGCGAAAAACCGTCGCCAAAACAAGGCAAAAGAAACAAATGTTAAAGCTTGACGCTTGTTTGGGTTTTTACGTCTACTTGGCTTCTCACACTTGTTCTGATTCTACGTGGTCCGATTTTGAGAGTTGACCGGATTGATCATGTTTTACTGACACGGCCTAGTTGTAGTGACGATGAGACAAGTACGTGTTGCAGCGATTTAACCTGAATTAATACTGGTACTGATTGTCAGGCCCGTTGGCAACGACCCATCGACGTCGAAGAATCGGCGATCAACAGAGGCCTGAAAAGAACAAGGTAGACAAAGATGAAAAGGATTTCACCCGTTTGGATTTCGCCCGCCCTCGTGTTGGCATTGGCCCCCGCCGGAATCGTCACCGGTCAATCAACCAGTTCCAACTTTGACGGCCTCGCTCCCGGCCCGATCGCTGAACTGCTACCGGACAACGATTCGAATTCTAATTTTCGGCCCGGCGTCGTCAACCCGAAGGAACTCGTTCAGCCGCCGGCAGCCAATCCGCTGCCGGGAGATCCAAACCCCTTGCCAACGGCCACCAGCAAGCGCGGTTCGGTGATTAATGAACCGGTGCCCTACGGCCAGGTCCCACAGATCCAAAAGGATATGTACTCGTTGGAAGACACGTTCACGCTGCCTCGAACGCCAGCAGTTTCGCAAGACTATCTCCAAAAACAGCCCCAGAGTTTTTCTGCTGCCGCTGAGAACGTGACTTACCCCACACATAGCAGCGCAATACGAAGCGCCGTTCCCGTGACCGGCCACATCACGACAACGACTCCTGTTGTTGCTGGCGTTTGTGCCTGTGGATCCAACGATCTGGCGCCCGATAATTGTCAATGCGATGCCTGCCAAGGCCGATTTCCGAAGACCGAATACTTCGATGACTGCACCTCATGTGAACAAGTTGTCCAAGAGGGCTTTGACCCATGTAGCCCATGCGAAACACCCATCGACGATTGCGGCTGTGATTCCCATGGCGACGCAGAGTGCACCGATTTCGAAATTGTCGGCGGCCCAGATTCGTACTTTCAAACTGGAGAACGCTGTTTTGCTGAGGACGACGCCAGCCATCGCGACATTAAACGGGGCGTGATCGCTGGGCACTTTGCTAAACACCATCAAAGAAAGCAACGCCGCCGAGGTGAACACTACAACGACGCTCAGCCAACATATTTTGAAACCGGCGCTGCGACCTGCGAAACGGCTCCTTGTGAAGAATCACTTTGCAGTGTCGACCAATGCAACGCTGACGGCAACGTTTATCAACCCGCGGTTGCCAACAATCTTATCACTCCCAGTCCTAACATCGGCAATCCCAACGACACACGCACGAACACTATGTTTAACGTCTCCGGCGTGTTTCTCAGTCGAAACACTCCCGGAGTCCCGCTAAGCACAGAGTTCCTTCCCTTTGGTGCGGCACCGACACGGTTCCTGCGATCCGATGATGCTGACTTTGGTAACATCGCCGGGATCGACGCCAGTTTGGTGCGGCGACGTGCCACTGGAAAAGGTTTCGAACTGCGCTACCTATCTCTCAACCCGGGCACAGAGACTGTTCAATTTGCCGGCAACCCAATTACCTTGGTTCGTGACTTTGGACAAATCGGGCAGATCGGTGGCCTCACCCATGAACAGGCCTATGACATCGCTGATGTTCATGAAGTCAGTCGTGACATGTCGATTCAAAACGCTGAATTTAATCTGCTGCGAATGGGTCGTCAGGCACGCACGGTTCGTGGGCGTGAAGCGATTTTTGAATACCTGTTAGGTTTCCGATACTTCAAGTTCGACGAATCTTTGAACTACTCGGCGTTTGGAATCCCACCGAATCCGTTTGCCGGTGGAGACATTTCCCGCGCTGATTATCAGGTGGACGTAGAGAACGAACTGTACGGAGCTCAATTTGGAAGTCGCACCGAATTCAGTTTAACCAACCGTTTGGGTCTGCTGGCCGGATTGAAAGCAGGTATCTTTCGAAACAACTTCAGCAGTTCACAACGAGCCAGTGTCACTGGACTTGATGGCCAACAGCGGATCGCCCAAGTGTTAAACGATCCCAACCAAGGGACGCCGTTTAACTTTTCAGGTGAAGACCAAGACTACACCATGCTGGGTGAAATCGACCTTGGGCTGGCTTACCGATTCACCAACAGCATCCGCCTACGCGGAGGCTATAAAGCGATCTTTGTTGACGACATCGCCTTCGCCGAGAATCAAGGCGATTCCAATTTCAACGATATCATCGCCAACAGCACTCCCAGTGCCAACGAAGACTTAATACTTAACGGCGGCTACTTCGGTGTCGATATCGCCTTCTAAGCTCGGCATTTCAACAAACTACCAGACGAAAATTCGGAGGTGTGTTCCCGCCTTCAAAGCCCCGCCTCGCCAACAGCAATGTTGGCGAGGCTTTTTTTATCGACAACGCGTGCGGACATTGACCCGTGATTAGGCTATCTCTTTGGCGTCAATCTATTTCTTCTTTAAGACAAAGAACTATCAGCCACGACCAAGCACGGATAAACTGACTAAGACCAATCGTAAAGAGGGTCAACTCTTGACTCACTTTCGATACTGCACCAGACGACTTCACGAAGATAGCTTGCTTCCTAACCCATATTTCCAGCGAACATGAACCAGAAAACATTTACGATTGCCGTTTTAGGCGGCGACGGGATCGGCCCCGAATGCACCTCCGCTACGGTCGAAGTATTGAAGCAAATCGAAACCACCCTTGATGGCGTCCGCTTTGAATTCGAGGAACATCTTGTCGGCGTCGGTGAATATCTGCGTAGCGGAATCGCTTTGCCGGATTCCACTTTCGACGCTTGCAAGAACTCCGATGCGGTGCTGCTGGGAGCGATGGGTATTCCGTCGGTGCGGTATCCAGATGGTACCGAAATCGCGCCCCAGCTTGAACTGCGTGAAAGATTGCAGCTTTACGGAGGCGTGCGGCCGATCGAACTGTTCCACGCCAATGACACCCCGCTGAAGAACTACGACACCGGCCAAATTGATTTTGTCTTGGTTAGAGAAAGCACCGAAGGCCTTTTCTCTGGCCGCGACGCTACTTTTTCGCCCGACGCCAACGAAGCCACTAACGTCATGCGGATCACCCGCCATGGTGCCGATCGTGTCTGTCGCTTGGCCTTTGAAGTCGCGCGGAAAAGAAATAAAAAGAAGCACGTCACTTTAATCGACAAAGCCAATGTGCTTTCGGCCATGGTGTTTATGCGCGAAGTCTTCGATGAGGTCGCCAAAGATTATCCCGATTGCACCTCCGATCATTGCTACGTCGATGCAGCGGCGCTGTTTATGGTGCGCGATCCAAAGCGCTTTGACGTGATGGTCACCGAAAATATGTTCGGCGACATCCTCTCTGATTTAGCCGCGGGATTGGTCGGGGGCATGGGAATGGCACCCTCAGGCGATATTGGTGTCGATGCGGCGGTATTCCAACCGTCTCACGGGTCGGCTCCAGACATCGCAGGGCAGGGCATTGCCAATCCAATCGCCACGATGCTGTCGGCCGCGATGATGCTGGAATGGTTTGAACATGACGAAACGCTACGAGCAGCAAAAACGCTTCGTGCCGCCATCAGCAAAGTACTCGCCGATCCCAACAACCGCACCCCCGACATGGGTGGAAAGATGAAGACACGGCAAATCACCCAAAGCGTGATCGATGCGCTGGAAAGTTAATCGGAAGTTGAGCGGAAGTTTAACTAGCTAACCGCTAACGGAAACGCTACTTCGCCAAAGACGAAAGTTCCGGTCCCTTAAATTTCTGTTTTTCCTCAACCAAAGGCTGCTGCAACAAAGTTTTAGGAATCGCAAAAGCATAAACGTGAGTGGGGTGATCCATTTCAAAATCGTTGTCTGAAACGACGATCAGCAATCGCCGCCCGTCGGGAAGATCGGGGCCAAACGCCAGGCTCTCGATTTTCTCTGGCATTTGATCACCTGCCAAATGCCACTTCGGATCCAGTAAATTTAGCAGGACTTGTTTCTTAACCGCTCTGATACCTTTGGCTGATTCGTCAGTCAGTGCTTCAGCACGACCGGCGACATTGGTCGCTTCCCGCAGCGAAATCAACATGAGGTTCTTGCACTTGGCCGACGTACCCGAAAGTCCGTCACGCTCGATCGTCAATAGTTGGTCTGGGCCACATTCGACAATCTCATTCAACTTGAGACGCTCGTTATCCAATTGATAAACGTATTCTGCCTCCAATTCTCCATTGGCAGAAAACACCGGCAGCCGACAATTACGTCCAAGCGGTTCTGCCGTTTTATCGACGCGCTGACAATCCTGTAGCAGGGGGCTTTGCATCATTCCAAATAATCGACTGCCGTCGCCTGAAATGGCCAGTCCTTCCATTCCTCGGTTTGGCTGCCGACCGGTTTCGTTGTTGGGAACCTCTTCCCGCCAAGTCATACCCGGACAAGCACACTGGTAATGGGCTGGCATCGTCAGTTCGCGAATCAAACGACCTGTGCGCGAAAACTCCATCAGACGTGGCCCGTACTCATCGGAGATATAAAATGTCCCCTTGGGCGAGACGCGTAGACCCTCTGGATCCAAACGAACCGGATGATCAGTCGTCGGTGTATAGGCGGACGCCAAACCAGTAAATCGATGACCATAGAAATCTTCCAAGAACACCGTTTCAATAATCTCAGCGGTAAGCTTTGAAGCAACCGCGTCTGTATCGCTGGAGACAAAATCCAAACGTACCTTATGCAGTCGGCAAGGCCAATCAACCGCTCCATCCAACGGTCCTCGATCAGCAAGAAACCAATAGTCGTTTCCTTCGCCTGACCAATCGACGGCTGAGATTCCTCCAAAAATGTTCGCGGGAAAAACCTGGTCCGATGACGCGGTTGGATCCGATACTGAATCCGAACATGACTCAGGAATTTTCATCCCTGCCAAATTCGAACGATCCGGAGCGTCCCCTGCGATGTCGGTGACCGAAAGCAACGTGATCGCGTTGACAGGTTGATCGGCCCACGTCAAGCTTTGGCTGAACCAAGTAGCGGTTATCACTGCCGCCCATAAGAAACTTTGCGTCAACAAACCCAAACCGGTTTGAATCACGCAATCCATTTTTACCAACGCACATCTACACTTCTGTTTTCGTAACAAGTTCTCGCGCTCCATCAGATTTTAGGCAAAAGCGATCGCGGAGAAGGCACTTTTGACCCCTCGCCGATCGTCTTTCTCTCGAAAGTCTCGGGAAAGATACCGGAACTCGGTTAAAAACCTACGAACGTTACATTAAGAATACGTTAATGCTAGAAATTGCTTGGTTGCAAACAACACAGAAAGGCAACTGGTTTGCAATTTAACGATTTTCGCGGTCTGTAACCTGCCGTTTTGACAATCTATCGGTTTGTTGCCAGCCAGAGCGAGCAGTTCTTATTTCCAGACACTATCGAAACAGCGAAAGGTCCTGGGAATCCACCTCTAACAAATCAATGTCAAAAATCAAAATCGAGTTGGTAGGAATTCCGTCGCGCGGATTGTTTGCGTAAGCCAGATCCGAGGGTATTAGAAGTTGCCCGGAACTACCTTCGGAGAAGAATTGGAAACCCTCTGTCCAACCAGGAATGACCTGCAACAGCGAGAAAGTGATATCGTCATTGGCGTCGAACTCTGAACCGTTTAACAAGGTGCCCGTGTAATTCACACGAACCCTGTCAGTCGCCACTGGGAATACATCGTTGCCTGTTGTTTCGACGATGTAACGCAACCCTGTACTGGTTGTTTGAACCGTCAAATTGTTGTCGGCCACATACTGATCCAACAACGCTTCATCGCGTGCGGCTCGATCAAAGGTACCTTGTCGGACAACACGCGTGTCCGAAATGGTCGTGTCTGAATTGACGGTGAAAATAACCGTTCGATCACCTTCGGTCCGTGCGCTGGCATCGGAGACTGTATTTTCATAGACAACATTGCGAAGAACGTTTTGGTAAACCTCTGCCGAAGCATCGCCAGTCAATGTCAGTGTTCCCGTGGCAGCATCGAACGACCCAGAGACCTCTGGATTGCTAAACACTGGAACGAAACTCAACTCGTCTTCGCCCGTTTGATATCCAGAAGACAGCTGAACCGTGGCACCGGTAACGACCGCATCGTCACCCCCAACCACCAGAACAGATGGGTCCACCGTCGCTAAACTTTCGCCGGTACCAAGCTCTTGAGCGATTGCCGATGCCGTCACACGCGCGGTCTGCGACGAAACCACGTCGATGCGCAGATCGGTTTGGTCGGTCGCAGCAGCGGCCGAACCGTTGGCGACGTCAGTGACCTCGATCGACACCGTCCGTTGACCAATGTTGGCGGCATCGCTGACTCCGAAGGTAACGCTTCGCAGCACCGCCTCGTAGTCCTCTACCGCCGCGTCGCCCGCAAAGACCAGCACTCCGGTCGTTGCATCAAACGTACCCGTGATGCCAGCTTGTTCGGTGAATGCCAAAACATCCCCATCGACGCGCCCATCGTCGATTGTCACGATGGCTTGGCCAAGTTGCGTACTATCAACGTCCGTGATTAAGGTTTGGACCGTTGACGGAATAATCGAAACCGGTTGAACGTCTCCGCTGCCATCTACGTTTGCTACGTTCATCACTACGGGCGTTGAGAGAGAAGCCAACACCGGCGCTTCGTTGGTCGATTGTTCAATATTGATCGTTCGTGATCCGGTCAAATCGCCATCGTTGGTCGTTACCACAAAATCTACTGTCCGAGTTGACGGCGCTGTGATATCGCCTGTGCTTTGGAACGTGATTGAACGCAGTGCCGTTTGATACTCGGCAACGGTGCCCTCTCCGGTCAGCGTCAATGTTGCAACATCGCTATCATCACTGACGGTTTGGGCACCGGTGATTGCACCAATGTCAGTGAAGGTCAACTGATCGATCCCGTCATCGAAGTTGGAAAGTGCAATGGTTGCTCCAGTAATTTCCGTGGACGCATTACCTGCCAATAGCAAACCATCATCAATCGCCGTAGCTGCACCCCCATCGTTGAAGGCCAGCGCCGTGCTGGAAACGGTCAGCAGGTTTTCTGCGACCACATTCACCGTGCGGCTACCGGTCACGGGTGATTCATCAGTATCAGCGAAATTGACCGTCAGATTCAAGCTACGATCTGCCGTTGAGGGGACAGCACTGGTGATCGCATAAGTCACCGAACGAAGTGCCGCTTGGTATTGCTCAAGACCAGTCTCCCCGGTCAACGTCAACGTGCCATCGACGAAAGCGCCTGTGATATCGTCGGTGTCAGTGAACGCCAATTCTTCTTCGCCTTCTTGGAACCCGCCGATAGAGACGGTTGCACTGGATACGACTTCATCATCGTCACCGGTCAGGGTTAAAGCATCATCAATTGATTGAGGGTCGCCGTCGCGGGTTTGGCTTAAGGCCGTCGCCGTCACCGTCAATGTCGGTTCAACGTCGAGGACTGAATCTGAACCCCCAAACCGCGTCGTATCGATGCTGCTGGCGGCCAACGTCGCATAGAAAGCATCCAGCCGCGTGCTTAGATCAGCGACTTCTTCACTCTCAAAGTTGCGAATTGTTGATCGTCGTAAATTGGCGTCACCCTGCTCGATCGCATCGTTGTCAGTACCGCCGTTGATTTGAGCGCGCCTGTTCGCGGTCACGTTCGCATCCAATGCGACGATATCGTCACCGCTGTTACCGGAGACGGTCAAATTTCGTCGGAATCGTGCGGCCGCTTCGTTGGTGGCAGGCAGCACAGAAAGGGTATCATCACCGGCACCCAACACAATGTTGCCGCGGTAACCATAGGTCTCACCCGCGATCAGGGCCTGATCATCGCCGTTGCCAAACAACAGGTTCATGTTTTCCTTGATACCCAAATTATCAACAGCCAAACTATCGTTGCCGTTTCCGGTATTGATGACACCATCACCATTGGCGGCCATCGCTCCGATCGCCACCGTATCATCACCATCGCCACCTAGAATAACAATTGAACTGCGACTGAAGACGTTATCGAACTGCAAAACATCGTTTCCATCTTCGGCTGATACTTCGATGCCGCGCACGTTGATGTGTTGAATATCCGTGGAGTCGCTGCCGCCGCCGGTTCGAACCGTCAATGCGTTGCGCAGTACTAATCCGCGGATCTCAACTTCATCATTGCCATCGCCCAATTCAATCTGAGCCGTTCGAAGATCGGCGTCAGCAGAAAACTCTGCGCTGCCTCCGTTGATCGTTGTGCCGTCCAAACCTGTAACGACCGCCGAACCATCAGCCCTTCCAATGATCTGAATCTGATTCGCGTCCGCATCGCCGACAACTCTGAGCGCTGATCCATCGACTGTTACCGTCACATCGCCCGCCAGAAGTTTCCGCGGCTCGAGAATTTGATAGGTGGGAGACGGGCTAGATTTTCGGGAGTTGATCATGGTGTCAATTCAATGTTGGTGATTGTGAACCGTTTGCCGCGAAAGCATTGCCGGAGGAATTCAAAACTTACACTTGGCAAATAATTATCAGTCGCGCGTTAAGCGTTAAGTTAACCGAGCTACTATAGTAGTCTTGGTTACTATTTTGGTCAAAGAAATACCGTACCCGGCAAACGCTAAAAAACGATGGCAACCCTGCTAAAACAAGGGTTACAAACGTTCCAAATCTCACACAATTCACGTGCGCTTTGAACAAAAGGCGAATTTATGGGGACTTACCAAAACCGCCGCCGGTGGGTGATTTGATGACGATCGCATCGCCCGGCCGCACCGATCGCTGAGCGCTGCCGCCAAGGTTCTCTTCTTGGCCGTCGCCGCGAACGATCTTGTTGACACCGATTTCACCAGGTTCCCCGCCAAGCATCCCAAACGGCGGCACGACTCGATGGCCCGAAAGGATCGAACACTCCATCGTTTCCAAGAACCGGATCTGTCTGCTGATTCCGTCACCGGCAGACCACTTTCCGCGTCCGCCCGAACCACGCCGAATCGAAAACTCATCCACGACCACAGGATATCGCTGCTCTAGAATCTCAGGATCCGTCATCCGTGTATTGGTCATGTGTGTATGAACGGCCGCCACACCATCGAAACCGGGCCCCGCCGGACTCCCGGAACAAATGGTTTCGTAGTACTGATACCGATCGTTACCAAAGGTCAAATTGTTCATCGTGCCTTGAGATGATCCTAGTGCCCCAACCGCAGCAAAGATTGCATTGGTCAGTGCTTGGCTCGTTTCGACGTTTCCGGCCACAACCGCGGCGGGATAAATCGGGTTCAGCATCGTACCCGCCGGCACGATCAGCGTCACGGGTTTCATACAACCCGCGTTAAGCGGAATATCATCGGCCACCAACGTTCGCAACACATACAGTACCGCCGCGCGCGTGATTGCGACCGGCGCGTTCCGATTGTTGGGCAGCTGATCGCTGGTACCTGTAAAGTCGATGGTGAGTGATCGTTGTCGATGGTTGGGCTTAATCGTGACACAGATAACTTCGCCTTCATCCAGCCGATATTCAAAGCTACCTTCGTTGATGGTGGCGATCAAACGCCGCACCGACGATTCCGCAGCGTCTTGGATGTGCCCCATGTAGGCTTGGACCGTTTCACGGCCGTAGGTGGCCACCAGCTTTTTCAGTTCTTTGACGCCAGTTTCATTGGCGGCCGCTTGCGCCATCAGATCCGCTATGTTTTGCTGAAGATT
>CAKZVF010000226.1 GCA_937921995.1 uncultured Pirellulaceae bacterium | reverse complement strand
GCCAAACGCTTTGACGACGCCAGCGCAGACTTCCGCTTCACCGCCAGCGTCGCCGCGTATGGGATGCTGCTAAGACGCTCCGAACATGCAGGCAACGCAACGGCGTCGATGGTGGAAGAAATCGCCGTCGGTAGCATGGGGAACGACGAACAAGGCTACCGCGCCGAGTTCATCGACCTTGTCCGCAAAGCCAAAACGTTGCTCAAGCAGTAACGGTAGTATCAGTCATCATCATCTTCACCGCAGTTGCGGCATGCCTTCCACATCGACCTTGATGACGGTGGCAATCGGATCTGCGGCATCTTTGGGTAATTCGATTACCCATTGCTCGCCTGACGTGTCAACTTTCAGTTCTGTTTTTGAATCGGCCAGCAGAACTGTTTTGTTCAGCTGATTCGAAAGCGCTGGAATCGTCAACTGGCGGCTCTTGGGCCAGTCGAACACGTGCAGATAAAGTGCCCCGTTCTTCCGCGTGACACGTCCCCACTCGGGCAGGAACAGCGCGGCCTTGGTGCCATACACCGCTTCGCCGTTGACGGCCATCCAATCGCCGATTTCACTTAGACGCGTGACGCTGGCCTCGGGAAAGGATCCGTCCGCTTTGGGGCCGATGTTCAATAAGTAATTTCCGCCCTTGCTGGCGACGTCGATTAAGTTTCGGACTAACGTCTCCGTGCTTTTCCAGTTCTCATCCGTCGTTTTGAAACCCCACGTATCGTTCATCGTCATGCACGATTCCCAATCAGTGTCGACTCCCGTTGCGGGGATTTCTTGTTCAGGTGTGCCAAAGTCCCCGGCGAACGATCCTTCTTTGGAGAATCCAGCGTATCCTTGGCGTCCACTTCCGATACGGTTATTGACGATCAAGTTGGGGTTCATCTTGAGCATCCACTTATAAAGCTTCTGACCGTCGTCGTCGGTCCACCACTTCGGCCATTCGCCGTCGAACCACAGCACGTGCGTTTGGTAGTCTTGGATCAACATTTGCAAATGCGATTTCATGTAATCGGTGTAAGCTTCCTTTTGCTCTGGAATCATCCGCGTTGGATTCCAAACGGGTTTGCCGTCCTTTTCTTTGGAGGGCAGTTGAGAGGTGTGATGCCAATCCATGATTGAGTAGTAGGTGCAAAATTTTACGTCGTGAGCCTCACATGCTTCTCGAAGCGGTTTGAGCACATCTTTGCCGTAGGGCGTAGCGTCGACGATGTCGTACTGGCCGGGACTATCGAAGAGGCAAAATCCATCGTGATGTTTCGAGGTGATCACGATGTACCTCATGCCGGCCTGTTTTGCCATTTTCACCCAAGCATCGGCGTCGAATTTGACCGGATTAAATTGCGGCGCGAATTTTTCATATTCTTCCCGAGGAATACCCGCCTTGCTCATGATCCATTCGGCGATGCCTTCAATCGTTTTCCCTTCATAGTCACCGGCAGGGATAGAGTACAAGCCCCAGTGGATGAACATGCCGAAACGAGCTTCTCGCCACCAGTCCATTTTTTGGACCGCGTTCTCTGCCTCCGCGTCAACGGTCGGCGTTTGAGCCGAAACTTGATTCTCTCCGACGTGACTCAGGCCGAAATTCATCGCCGCGGTTGCGAATACGAAATAAGTAATAACTCTGCGTTTCAGTTCGAATTCCATATTCCTACTCGATTAGGGGTGGTTGGTGTTTGGTAGTTGTCCTGTTTTGACAGTTGTCGACTCTGCCCCATCTCTGAAGCAATAAACTATCTTATCATCGGTCGGCATCTCATGCCTGGTCTTCTTAGCCGCGTGATCCAATACGAGTTTGTGCCTAAGTGCTGGCCTTTCAAACACATGTTCATGGGTTTTCGGTGTTCGTTATATTTCGACAAGTAGCTAAGATAGGCGTCAGTTGATTGAGAATTTTTGCGAGCCAGAATCCTTCCAAAAATTGGGTAATATGAAAACACCGGAACTACTCTTATCCTTACCGCCGAGGATGTGCGAGCAGATCACAGGATGCGAACCTGAGATCGCCACAGAGTCCTTCTTTGCCCATGACCCGGTTGATTCGCAGCTTGGCTCTGGCGGTGGAACCGCCTATCTTTTGCATCAAGCATGTCAAGCTTTCAAACAGGAATCCTCCGGCGAGAGTTTCAGTGACTGGCTTTGCACACGGCAACGGATCGTCATACACGGAGGCGGAGAGAGCCGCCGGTTGCCTGCGTATGCGGGGGCCAGCAAGTTATTCATTCCGGTTCCTACGCTGCGTTGGTCGCGTGGTCAAAAGCTGGGCCAAACACTGCTCAGCCTGAACCGGCCGTTCTTAGAATCGGCGTTGGTCGCCTCGGGCTCAAACCCGCGCGTCATGATCGCCAGCGGAGACGTTCTTCTCAGAGCGCGCAAGCCGCTTCCGTCGTTGCCCGAAGCGGATATTGTACTTTTGGGAATGTGGAATTCGCCCGAGGTTGCTCGAGACTACGGCGTCATGTTTGTCGATCCCAAAAACCCGCAACAGTTAAGAACGTTTCTGCAAAAACCTACGCCCGACGAAATTCGCGAACGATCTCGGGACACGCCCTTTCTGATCGACATCGGCGTTTGGTTGCTCAGCCAACGCGCAGTGGAATGCTTGATGAAGAAATGCGGTTGGGATCAATCGCGATCCCAGTTCGGCAATCAGACGCCTGACAACTACGACCTCTATGGCCAGTGGGCACTGCATCTGGGCAGTGACGCGGAACAACCGGACGACGAAGTCTCCCAACTGTCAGTCGCTGTTGCTCCAGTGAATGACGGCGAGTTCTACCATTTTGGTAAGACGGTTGACGTCATCGAGTCGATGTACAAATTGCAGACGATTGTGAACGACCAAACTGTGCTGGGTGCCGTCCCTTCATTGGCACAGCCAAAACAGTTCATTCAAGATTCGATGTTTGGTGTTCCCCTTCGTCGGCAGGAGAACGAATTGCTGTGGGTCGAAAACAGTTGTGTTCCTTCGACCTGGCAGCTCCGCCGCCAGCACATGTTGACCGGGGTACCCGAAAATGATTGGCAGTTGGATTTGTCCGAGAGCGTCTGTTTAGATTTCGCGCCAATCGGCGAAACCGCCTTTGCGATTCGAAACTACTGTTTCCACGCGGCGTTCCGCGGCCCCATTGGCGATGAAGCGACCCAGTGGATGGGCCAAAGTGCCAGTTCGTGGTTTGAGCATCGCAACATTTTACTCAAAGAAGCCGGGATCGACCCGAGCTGTGATTTGCAAGCAGCTCCCATTTTTGCCGTCGTCGAAGCGGCGGATTTGACGGCGGAGTTTGTTCAGTGGCTCTGCGGCGTGCCCGGATCATCCAATCAGACAGCAACTCAAGGGCAGGGTGTTTTGGGAAATCCTGATTTGGATGAACAGCAGCGGCAGCGCTGGTTGGCTCAGCCCCGAATGTCAGCGCGGGAGATCGCCCAAACGGTCAACCTGAAGCGCGTTTATCAACAGCGCAATGAGTACCGGAAGGCCGTGTTGCCGCTGATGGCTGCACATGCCAAAAAAAGTGTGTTCTACAAACTGGATCTGTCAGATACCGCCGCGACGTTTGCTAAATCCAGCGCGTCTATCCCTGCCGAAAGTGATCCTCAAGAGGACCTCATGCTGGCGGTTCACAACCGAATGTTTCGAAGTGAAGTGCTCAAAAATCGCGGCGACGAGGCATGGGCGGCAGAGGAGAAGGCCAGCTTCGCGATGCTAGAACATGCCATCGTATCGCCTTACCGACGTGAACGTACGATTCCCGAATTTACCTTGGCATCCGACCAAATCGTCTGGGGTCGTGCTCCGGCGCGAGTGGATCTTGCCGGCGGTTGGACGGACACGCCACCGTACTGTCTCGAACATGGTGGCAGCGTTGTCAACATTGCCGTCGACCTCAACGGTCAGCCTCCGGTTCAGGTTTTTGCACGGCGCTGTAAAGAGCGTACGATCACGCTGCGGTCCATCGACCTTGGGTTGGGAGAAGTCCTTTCAACCTATGAGGATGTGGGCGGCTATCGTGGTGTGGGCGGTGGATTCTCGATCCCCAAAGCGGCGCTTGCCCTGTGCGGCTTTCACCCCGAATTCAACGGCGGATCCTTTGAGACGCTAGAAAAGCAATTGGACGCCTTCGGGGGAGGCATCGAACTTTCAATGCTGGCGGCAATTCCTAAGGGATCGGGGCTGGGGACCAGTAGCATCCTGTCGGGCACTGTTTTGGCAGCGCTGAATGAGATCGGGAATTTGGGTTGGGATGTTGTGGGGTTGGCCGATCGCGTAAGCGCGGTCGAACAAATGCTGGGCAGCGGCGGCGGATGGCAGGACCAGTATGGTGGGTTGCTGCGTGGAGCCAAACTGATTCAAACCCAGCCCGGCTTAAGTCAGCTGGCTTCGGTGCGTTGGTTACCAGCCCAGTTTTTCAACGACCCCGAATTTAGCGCTCGTTCATTGCTTTATTACACGGGTATTACGCGCGTGGCTCACGACGTTCTAGGCGAAATCGTGCGAGGCATGTTCTTAAATGATCCCATACGTCTATCGGTGCTTGGCCCCATCGGAGCCAACGGCATCGCGTGTTTTGATGCCGTCCAGCGATCTGATGTCGCGGCGTTCTCCGACAGCATTGCCAAAAGTTGGACGCTCAATCAACAGCTTGACATCGGCACGAATCCACCCGTCGTTCAAGAGCTTATCAAGCGGATAGATCCGTATCTGTCCAGCTTCAAATTATCGGGGGCCGGCGGCGGTGGTTTTCTTTACATGATCGCCAAGGACGCCAAAGCAGCTCAAATGCTCCGACGTGAACTGGATAACAATCCGCCCAATGAACTCGCGCGTTTTGTCAACATGGCGCTTTCGACGACCGGTTTAAGAGTGACCAAAAGCTAACGTGATGCCCTTGCTGGAAGTAACCGTACCTGCCTGCGAAGATTATAAGACTCGGTTGCCAGGCAAGGTTGATGATTCGTAGCGTTGTAAGGGCATAAAAAAACTCAAGGCAATGATTACCTTGAGTTTCAAAGTTCAGATTCAACCGGAAGTCTAGCGACGGCGGCGAACTGCGCCGGCTACGCCCAACAATCCCAACAACGCCATAGAAGTTGGTTCGGGAATCGCAGCGGCTTGCACTAAGTTCGCTCTTATTTCTCCACCACCATTTGCGGCGGTGTGAATGTTTAAGTAGGACCGACCGTCAAGAACAATTGAAGCTTGGGCGGCAGTGAGCGGCACAGTTCCAGTAAAGCCTCCGTTGGTGGCCGAAGCATTAAATCCCGCCAAGCCATTGAGACCTACCAGCACGCCCGAGGGAGTCGTTTGCGTTCCGTCGATAGCTCCGTGTAGATGCATCGCGCTGGCATCGCCAGTCAAATCACTGAATCCGTTTCCGCTGCCCCAAGCCACATCGATCGCCAATATCATCGTGGCAGGATCATAAGTGATTCCCGCATTCACCTCGCCACCACTGGCAGTACCAACAACAGCAGGCGTTTCATTTCCCGTCTGAAGCCCTGACCCGGCCTGTCCTTCAAGGTCGAACTGGATAACGCTTTGGCCTTGCGCCGTCGCGGAAAAGCCAATGATGGCGATTGTCAAAATAGCAAATAATTTCATGGTGTGATCTCACAAGTGAATTTAATTAAGGGGTAACTACTGCGTGTCTTATCGTCTAACAGATCCGGCGTCGCCGCATCGTCATCGAGATGATTATGGCAGAAAAGCATCGTCAGCACACAAGGGTCGCACTGTTTTTAGAAATTTAGCTGTGACAGTCAAACTTGAAAATTCACAAAAAAACTGGTGTTAAATAACACCAGTGATTCGATTGCCACATTTCTTTCGCCATTAGCGAGCAGAACTTACGTGTGCTCAGCGCCGGTCAATCTCGCAAATAAATTCCCGCAAACTAAACAGGTTTCACCTTCCAAATTTCATCCGCGTACTGCTGAATCGTACGGTCGCTGCTGAACCAGCCGCTGTTAGCGGTGTTGAGAATGCTCATGCGGTTCCACTTCTCTTGGTCGCGGTAGGTATCATTGACCTCGACTTGGGCATCGATGAACGAACGCAAATCGGCGATCGTCACCCACTGGTCGTGAGGATCTCGCAACCCCGACGTCAGCACATCGAACAATCCCGGTTCGTCGCGATTGAACGTGCCTTGCTCCAGCGTCTCCATAATGCGAGTGATGTCTTGGTCACCGGCGATGATCTCGTTAGGGTTGTAAGCCTTCTTCGTTTCTTTGACTTGATTTTCATCCAGCCCAAACAAGAAGAAATTCTCAGCACCTGCCTTTTCGCGGATCTCAATGTTGGCTCCGTCGAGCGTACCGATCGTGAGGGCACCGTTCATCATGAATTTCATGTTGCCGGTACCTGAGGCTTCTTTACCCGCGGTCGAAATTTGTTCCGACAGTTCGGTGCCGGGGCAAATCACTTCCATCGCCGAAACGCGATAATTGGGGAAGAAGACCAACTTCAGAAGATCGTTGGCTCGCGGGTCGTTGTTGATCACAGTCGCAACGTTGTTGACCAATTTGACGATGATTTTTGCCAGGTGATAGCCGGGAGCCGCTTTGCCACCGATCAGCACACACCTGGGCACCATGCCTTCGGTGTCACCGGCAAGAATTCGATTGTAAAGATGAATCACATGCAACACATTCAGCAGCTGACGTTTGTACTCATGGATACGTTTGACCTGCACATCAAACAGCGCGTCGGTGCTGAACTCAATGCCCGTGTTCTCTTTAACGTACTCAGAAAAACGCTGTTTGTTGGCCAGTTTCACTGCCGCCCACTTCTCGCGAAAAGCAGCGTCATCGGCGAAAGGAGCGAGGTCCGAAATCGACTCAAGATCCGACTCCCATGTCGTCCCAATCGCTTCGCTGATGAGTTCTTTCAGGTCCGGATTGCAGTGGCTTAACCAACGTCGCTGCGTGACGCCGTTGGTTTTGTTGTTGAATTTTTCAGGCCAAAGTTTATAGAAGTCGCTGAAGAGCCCTTCCTTCAACAGATCCGTATGAAGCTGTGCAACTCCATTGACGGAGAAACTTCCCACGATGCTCAAATAAGCCATGCGTACGTGAGGATGGTCGCCTTCTTCGATTAAGGAGATACGTTTGAGCAGTTCGTTATCGCCGGGGTTGGATTTTGCAACGTCTTTGAGCAGACGTTCGTTGATCTCGAAAATGATCTCTAGCAGTCGTGGCAACATTTTACTGAACAACCCCACCGACCAACGCTCCAGCGCTTCGGGCAGCAACGTATGATTGGTGTACGCCATACAAGACGTCACGATCGACCAGGCTTCATCCCACTCGAGATCGTGTTCGTCAATCAGCAGACGCATCAGTTCGGGTACGGCACAGGCAGGGTGAGTGTCGTTTAGCTGGAAACAGTTCAGTTCGCCAAACCGTGAAAAATCTTCGCCATGACGCTCGACCCAATCCGCGAGCACGTCTTGGAGGCTGGCGGAGGTGAGGAAGTATTGCTGCTTCAAGCGCAACTCTTTTCCGTTTTCGCTGGAGTCGTTGGGATACAACACCATCGAAATTTGTTCGGCGTCATTTTTCTCCGCAACGGCCTCGGGGTAACTACCGGCGTTGAATTCATTGAGATCAAATTCGTCCGTTGCAGCGGCCTTCCACAACCGGAGTGTGTTGACCGTGTTGTTTTTATAGCCGGGAATCGGCATGTCGTAGGGCACCGCCAGCAACTTCTGAGCGTTTGCCCAGCGCGTCCGCATCTTCCCGTCTTCGCCGTAGTAGCGTTCGGAGTGACCATACAGATGGATAGTGCGAGTGTCTTCGGGGCGTTCGATCTCCCACAGATTCCCGTCGCGCAGCCAGTGATCGGGCGCTTCGACTTGGCGACCGTTTTCGATCTTCTGGTGGAACATGCCATACTCGTAGCGAATCCCATAACCGGTAACAGGGAGCTTCAAGTTCGCACAACTGTCAAGGAAGCAAGCGGCCAGTCGCCCCAAGCCGCCGTTGCCCAAGCCCGCATCGTGTTCGGCTTCGATGACTTCCTCTAACTGCACGCCATATTTGTGCAAGCCTTCTTTTAGCTTCGCATCAAGATCCAAATTTTGAACGGCATTGTTTAAGGAACGCCCTAAAAGAAACTCCAACGACAAATAATGAACGCGTTTGGTCTGGCTTCCGTTGATCGCTTTATGGGTGGCTCGCCAAGCTTGGCTGATTCGATCACGCACCGCCAGCGCAGAGGCCTGATAGAAGTAGGTTGGATCTTGTGTCAGGCTATCGCAACTTAGCGTGTAAAGAAGGTGACGATGCAGTTCCTCCGGCAGGGATCTTAAAACGTCATCCACCATGAGCGCATTTTCCATTGTCGCATCAGCCATTCTTGTTTCTCCTTAAATAAACGAATCAGGTTTGCCATTGCGTCAAGCTTGATCTCTCGCAGGCGATGATTTCATTGTACAAGAGTTATCGGCAGGCTTAACCTACCGGCCCCTCTCAAAATGTGTTCGGTGGCATGAAATCGCAAGTGGGGCGCGATCTTGACCTTCACCCGGTAGCAATGAAATCCAAGATTCCATTGAAATTTGCGATTTCTTGGGGAATTCGTCGCCCGGGGTTCGCCTAGGACGCGTCCAAAACCGAAATCGTGGCAGCAGCGTTAACCGGGATTGGCTGACAGGATTCGGCAGGCTCATTGAGTTGATTGTCACCTTTAAAATCAAGCCGCCGGAAATCTAGAATCTTGGTGGCGGTAACTTAAAACTTGACGCTGAGTTAATAATCGGCGTTGCTCCGGAATTCTTATGCGTTAAACTGATCTTGAGTTGAACGCAAAGCGATTCCCTCTATTTAATGACTTCCCAATTAGGGTTCCTTTTGGAAATAATCCGAGTCAACAAGATTCGGCAACGACTTTCGTTTCGGACGCACATCTGACATTCAACCTCTGCCTGGCATGAGATCTCAACCGCATACAAACAGTAGCCCGTTCAGAAGCCCTTGGTTTTTCACTATCGCGTTGTGTCTCTTTCTAACTGCGGGTACGGTTGTTACCAGCATCTCTAATCGCACGGCTCAAGCTGAAGAAATCTGTCTGGAAACGGCCGAGGACGAAGGTGAACAGGAGCTACAACAAAGACGCCGAAATCGTCGATCGTCTCGTCGAAGTATTTCCGGGGTAACGCTACCGGTTTCGCCGGACACGAGCACTCTGGCTGTGGTGAACAACATCAGCCACCCGACCGAACGGTGCGGCATGAACGGCTTTGGTGGCTACCTGAGAAACTAGGCTTACGCCGCTTTTCTGTTGGCGGGCTCCTATTGAACCATGGCAAATTCTCCTGATTTGCCGGCAGCCCACAGTCTCTGCTCATTGCCGGTGGCATCTCTTGTGAGACCGACACCCAATGAATCGCCAGAGACGCCTTGGCGCGGAATGTTTAGGTATGATTGGAATTGCCAACCGCACACGTAATGGAATATTCTTACGAAACACATCCGCCGCCGAAGCCGAGTCAGTAGCATTGCTTTTTTGAAAGTGTGATGTTCTTCTGCAGTCCGCGCGTAGACAACATTCAAAACAACAATTCCGTTTCCGTGATGGGTCCGCATAGGATCTCCCACGCAATTCAAATCAAGTTCAGATCAATAGGCAAGCCGATGCAAAAAACAGGACCTCTTACCATCTTCAGTGAAATCAAGCACTGGAAAACAGATATCCCGTCGGGCTTGGTCGTCTTCCTGGTCGCGATCCCTTTATGTTTGGGAATTGCATTAGCATCGGGGTCATCGGCCATGTCGGGAATCATCGCCGGAATCGTTGGCGGTCTGGTGGTGACGCTGTTTAGTAACTCCTCCCTGGGCGTCAGTGGCCCGGCTGCTGGTTTGGTTGCGATCGTCGCCCCCGCGATTGCTCAACTGGGTTTCCAAAACTTCCTTTTGGCGGTGGTGCTTGCCGGCGTGATTCAATTTGTGTTGGGCGTGCTGAAAGCCGGAACGATCGGATACTACTTTCCAACATCGGTCATCAAGGGCATGCTGGCGGCGATTGGATTGATCATCATTCTCAAACAGATCCCACACTCGGTCGGCTACGACAAAGACTACGAAGGCGACATGGCGTTCGCGCAAGCCGACGGGCACAACACGTTTTCGGAAATCTATTACGCGTTTCTGAATCCCTCCATTGGGCCCGTGATCGTCACGCTGGTTTGTTTGGCCATTCTGATCCTGTGGCAGACCAACATCATCTCTAAGTTTGGATGGAGCAAGATCATTCAAGGACCTTTGGTCGCTGTCGTCGCGGGAATTTTGCTGAATCTTGCGTTTCTAGCGACTCCGATGAAGATCTCCGAAGACCATCTGGTGAATTTGAATTTGGCCGTAGGCGAGGAGCATGCGGCGGAGGAAACCGAAGCTGAAAAGTCCGAAGGGGGGTTCAATTTCATCTACCCACATTTTGAACCATCGCGAATCACTTCTGCGAAAATGCAAATCGGTCACGGTTCCCATGGCGGTGGTGGCGCTACCAATGCGGCCTCGGCAATCGAAAATGCCACCGAACAACTGGATTCCTTCGGAAAAAAATTAGACAAACTCACAGATCCCGCCATCGCGTCGAGCCTCGGGTCAGCGATTGATGGTCTGCGTGATTCTTTAGCATCGTCGGGAACGGCTGTTGATTCAACCGGTGCCAAACTCAAAGCACTCGAAGAAGCGGTTGACGGTGTCTCTGACCAGGGCATCGCCGATGGGATGAAAAACGCCCTGGCCAGAATCCGAGACACGATCAAATCCGAAGCGGCTGCAGTTTCGATTTCGCCATTCCGAGCCGCGACGATGATCTTCATCTGCGCCATGACGCTTGCCATCGTCGCCAGCCTTGAATCGCTGCTCTGTGCCGAAGCAACCGACAAACTTGACCCACAGCGTCGTCAAACTGACTTGAATCAGGAATTGCGAGCCCAAGGAATCGGCAATGTTGTTTCGGGAATGATCGGAGGTTTGCCGGTGACTCAGGTCATCGTGAGGAGTTCGACCAATATTCAATCAGGCGCCCAGTCGCGATTCGCGGCGTTTGTTCATGGTATTTTCCTGATTGGATGTGTGATCTTGATTCCCCACGTCCTGAATCTGATTCCGCTGGCCAGCCTCGCCGCGATCCTTTTCGTTGTCGGCTATAAACTGGCGCATCCCTCGAAGTTCAAAACGATGTACAGTCAGGGTTGGACTCAGTTTCTTCCTTTCATCATTACCATCGTAGCGATTCTGGCCACGGACTTGCTGATTGGTATCGGTATTGGTCTGATCGCATCACTGTTTTTCATCCTCAAGAGCAGCTATTTCAAGGCATTTTGGATCAACACCAAACAAGAGGATGGCCGGGACGTTCACCAATTAACGTTGGCTGAAAGAATGTTCTTTATCAACAAAGGCAATCTCCAGACGGTGTTGCAAGAGATCAAACCCGGTAGCAAAGTCGTCATCGATAACTCCAATACCGTCCACATGGATCAAGACGTGCTGGACGTGTTCAACGATTTCAATACCAACGCTGGCTTTCAAAACATTGAAGTCGAATGGATGGCTGAACTGGGAGATGGGAAATCGAAAGATCCCGCGCGCGTCCAAGCGATCTGACCCCTCAAACGGTTCGGTACCCTAACTCTAAACATCTTAGATGCGTGCCTTCCATTTTCGGCCATTTTGGCACCCACCTTAGTTTACTCAGGTGGGTGTCGGGAAACCATTGTTGGGCCGCTGATAGGCACCGCCGGCGGCAAAGAACTGGGTTGCGCATGCGTATTTTCAGCAGATATACGTATTGACCTGTCCCAGTAAAACTAGGTGTCGTATCAGTCAAGGCAAACAGCCTACTCGCGGTTGGCTGGTTGTGCACGACGTAGAGTGACAGCACTTCCCGGCTCTGCAAAAATTTTGCTTAACTTCACCGCCGTTGAACTTACGATAGATAGGTGAGCCAGGTCGCCCTGCGCATCTAAATTGTTCGGCAAGAATTTGAGCATCTTGAGGTATCGCCATGCCCGCGAAACGTGTCTTAGTGACCGGTCCAACTGGATTTATTGGGATCAATCTAGTCAAAATGTTGCTCAGACGGGGCGACCGCGTCACGGCAATGGTTCGAGCCTCCTCCGATACATCTGCGCTTAGGGCAATGGGCGTCAGGATTGTCGAAGCTGATCTAGGCGACGCCAATTCTTTGGCCTCAGCGGTCGCTGATCAAGAGGTCATCTACCATCTGGCCGCCGCGGCTCGCGCGGTCCACCTTTCCACCTTCCAAAAGGTAAACCTGGACGGGCTGAGGAATTTGATGATCGCCGCCATCGCCGCAGGCAACGACCCAACGCTGCTGCTGGTTTCGTCATTGGCAGCGGTGGGACCGAGCGACCACGCGCATCCCCATCGCGCTGACGCGATCGCAAAACCTGTTTCCAATTATGGCAAGAGCAAACGCGCCGCCGAACTGCTGGCGGCTCAATACAGTGACCGCTTGAACGTGTCGATTGTCCGACCCCCGATCGTGCTGGGGCCCTACGACGTCAAGGGTTTGGAGATCTTCAAAACCATCAGTCAGTTGGGGATGCACTTCACCCCGGGACTTCCAAGTTCGACTTACTCAGTGATACATGTTTCTGATTTGTGCGCGGCGATGATCGCCGTCGCAACGCGCGGACGCCGCGTGACACCCCAAAATTTGGAGGGCGGTGCATACTTCACCGCCGCAGATGAGACGATGACCTATGCGGACCTAGGAACAATGATCGGTCAGGCCCTTGAAAGATCGGACACCTACAACATCCCTATCTTTTCTCCCATTCTAAGATTGATGGGAGCAGTCAACACTCTGATCGGAAAACTGAAAGGATCTCCGCAGTTTCTCAACTACGATAAGGTACGCGATGTGACGGCCGGTTCTTGGGCCTGCGAAAACGACAAGCTCAAACGCGAAATCGGATTTGAGTTCCCAACGTCGTTCGCAACGAGGATGGTGCAAACCGTCAATTGGTACCGCAGAGAAGGTTGGCTAAAGAGCGACACGTCCGTCACTTCCCAGCCAGTGGCAGTGGGCGCTACGTCATCAAACCGACGCAGCGCCAATGAGCCCACAATGAATGTTAACTGACGGTTTCCTCTGAAGGCCTCCATAGCTTCGAAACTCAGGAGGCAACCTAATTCAAACGGTCGTCCTTGCCAGCTTGTTCCCCAGTTCCGCGAACTGTCGTTGGCAGGCGCCGCAACAGAATGTGATGTCGCCATCTAAAGAATCGTTGCCGGTGATTAGACATCCGCAGTTCTTACATGGTCTGGCCATCGCCTCGATCGCGCAATCAAAACTGTCAAACGTCCTCGACACGCCGTCTTTAATAACCTCGAACAAACCCTCGTTTTGGCGTCCGCATGTTTCACACTTGGTCATTGTCTTCCCCTTCTTGGTGGTCAAAGAAAAAGAAATCTCTCCAGATTTCATTGGTGGTGACCTAAGCATACCAACTGAAACAAGCACTGTGGCAAAGAAAATGACAACGATACTTCACTCGGACTTGAAGCTGTGCAGCAACAACTTAAATAAGGGAGGGCAAGTTCACTTACCCCTTTCATCTTCATCACTTCTTCAGGACCTCGAGGCCGATACTTCCGCACACAAACGATGCGTTGCTTGACCTAAAGAGGCAATGCCACTCCGAATTGCGGAAATTACATTGCCGTAAGGCAAACGAAAACCATTGTTAAGACGATGCGACCAACGCCCCTAAAACAGGGAAAAAAATTTTGGCGATCCTTGCTATCGCTGTCTAATTATTCAGGGCGTTTGATTGGTTCACGCTGGAGAAGGAGTTGGAGTTGTCCGACTTGTCACCGCCATTGGTGTAGCCGTACTCTTTAATTTTTCTTTGCAACGTGCGGACGCTGATACCCAACGCCTTGGCAGTTTTACCTCTCGCTCCGCCAAAACCGTCCAAAGCCTCAAGGATCGTTTCTTTTTCGATGCGCTGCAAAGTCTTCACTTCCTTTTGACCGCTAGCCAAGTTCGCCACAATTCCTGTCGAGGATTTTGCCGATCGCAGTGCGGCAAGCTCCTGTCGAAGCTTCCGTTCATCAAGCGCACGATCTATCTTGGCCGACAATTCTGTCGCGCTCAGAGGCTTCACCAAATAGTCTGTCGCGCCAATCTTCAAACACTGAACAGCGCGATCTTTTGAATCCGCCGGAGCCACCAAAACGATCGGAAGATCGGAGTCCACGGATCTGATGTTTTGAATCAGCCTTTCAGCGACCGGAGACGGTCCGTTGATATCCGAAACGACGAGCCAACTGTCTGGGCTTAGCTGCGTTTTAACAGATTCAACGTCTTTGATTTCCTGAGGATCGAAACCGTTGTCTTGAAACCAGCCCGACAGCCATTGGCGTGTTTGAGGATCGTTTACGAAGACCAACACCTTTTTCGTTTCGTCTGACTTCATAATCATGTTTTTTCCTTACTTGAAAAGTTTGAAAAGTTCGATTGGTTAGAGGAGGTGGACACAAAAGACGCTAAACAGACCGCGTTTATGAAGCTTTAAACCAACGCTGTTTGACCTCGAATCTGAAAAAATCATTCAAAATCCAGTTTTTCGCCAATCCTTCCGCACCCTCGCTAAACCGTCCGCTCTCACTCTCAATCGCGGGTCGACAAGTTGACCGCCCAAAGTCCGACGGCGTAACTGCAAGCTGTCCATTGATCCACTGTTTCGACCGCATGCTATAAACCGTGAAACGTGATAGAAACGCAACGAACTGGGTGCTTTCCTTTACAAGCTGGCTTTTCCCGCGAGTTGATCCGCGCCTATATCTCCCCCGTGATTATTCAATACGCAAGAAGCCTGTGTTTGGTTGGCCAAAAATTAAAGTCGTTGGCAAAATGATGCCAAAAATTGAACGAAACCGCCGCAACGAAGGCTGCAATTTCCAAACCTCTTGGGATTTTTGAGGCGGCGAGTCACTCTTTGTTCTCTTTTGCGGTCACGATTTTCCAGGCGAGTCGGACATGCCCAAGTTGGCTGTTGATCTACGAAATAAAATGAAAGCCTTTCAATTTCGGCCAGCAACGTCCAAAACTACGAATCGGCAACTACCTACAACAGATTTTCTATCGCCCATTCAACTACTCATCCAACTTCTCGTAGGCAGGCGCCTTAAACTTCCCCCTTAGTCTCTCGTACTCTTTCCTCAAATCTGATTCAACGCCGGCATAATCTGGGCGGCCTGAGAGATTGATCATTTCGCTGGGGTCTTGGACCAGATCGAAAAGCTGCCATTGTTCTGTAGAAGGCAAATAAAACAGCTTCATTGTTTTCGTTCGAACACCGAAATGTTGAGGCACCGCGTGTTCGCCAAGTTCATAGTACCCATAGTAAAGTGACTCCCGCACCGAGCGCGACGAATCTTCAAAAATCGGCACCAAAGAATGCCCCTGAATCGCGTCTGGAATCTCCTCGCCGGCAACCTCAACAAACGTCGGGGCGTAGTCAATGTTCTGAATCAGCGCATCCGGTCGGGAGTTTGGTTTGATCTTCCCAGGCCACCTTACAATAAAAGGCATCTTAAACGACTCTTCAAACATCCAGCGTTTGTCAAACCAACCATGTTCGCCAAGATAAAACCCTTGGTCGGAGGAGTAAATCACAATCGTGTTGTCTGCGAGGTCATTCTCATCAAGATACTCAAGAAGACCGCCAACGCTCTCATCCACCGCCTTCACCGCCTCCAGATAATTTTGCATGTAGCGTTGATACTTCCATCGAACGAGCCCCTTCTCATCGATCTTATTGGCTTGGAAGTCAGCCACAAACTGAGAATTCTTCGGTGAGAAATGCGCGTCCCACGTTTGCTGCTGCCCTGGCGTCATCCGTTTATATTCCGGGGTGCCATAGTTTCGAAACTCAGGAAGCTCCAGCCCCGGACGCTCCTCAACACGAACCTTCAGATCATAAGCCCACGTCATATGCCGACCAATTTCCATTTCATTGGCCGCCAGCAACGGGCTGCGATTTTCATAACTGTCAAACAACGTCGCCGGCTCGGGGATCTCGACATCATCCAGCGATCCCAAGTGCCGCAGCGCCGGTGAAAAAGTACGATGCGGTGCTTTATGTTGGCACATTAAAAAGAAAGGCTTCGATTTATCCCGCCGCTCAAGCCACGCCAAACTCTTTTCGGTCGTCAGATCTGTTGCGTATCCCTCGATACGTTTTTTGGTCCCGTCCATTTGAATGAAGTCAGGATTGTAATAGCTACCTTGCCCAGGCAAAATTTCCCAAAAATCAAATCCGATAGGAGTCGACTTCAGATGCCACTTTCCAATCACGGCGGTTTGATAACCGGATTTCTGAAGTGCCTTGGCAACGGTCCACTGTGACTGATCAAACGGCTGACGCGAGTTTCGCATAAACCCGTTAATGTGGCTGTGTTTGCCGGTCAGAATACAGGCGCGCGATGGACCGCAAATCGAATTCGCACAAAATGAATTTTGAAACAGCATTCCCTCACTAGCAATTCGGTCAATGTTCGGCGTCGGAGCAATCTTTGCCAGATCACCGCCGTAAGCCGAAATTGATCGAACGGCGTGATCATCGGAAAAGATGAACAGAATGTTGGGCCTGTCTTTGGCGAATAGCGAACTCCCCAACGCGCTAAAACAATGTAACGCTGCAACGTATACAATCATCGAGATAAAAATTTGTTTCATGTCTGTTGCCAAAATTCTTAGATGAAATTCGCTCTGAACCAAAATTCTATTTGATCGAATACCATAGGCCGAAAACTGAAAATCCGGGCATCAATACTTGCCATTGGTACCAAACATTTCTTTCTTTGACCGCCGTGGTCGCACGCGTACGGAATGATCTGGCTCCCCCGTGATCCGGTCGAATTCGTCAGGCGTACGTTTGCTCGGTAGAAAATCGCCCGTTGCGACGCTCCATTGCGATAGCGCATTGGTTAATTTTTCGCGCACCGAAGCGTAAGCCGGGTCTTCAACGCAATTATGGAGTTCCCCTGGATCGCGCTGCAAATCGTACAGTTCCCACGGAGCCCGAGGAGAAATAAAACAACTGCGTTGGTGCGCCGGCAGCTTCCCGGCAGCCTCCAGTTTCAACATCGCTTGCCAAGTCAAACCGCGTCCGGCGTCGGCCGATGGCGTCGCGGGCAAGTCAACATAATCGTTTCGAATCAGCTTGTATTGTGGCGTCACGACGCAGCGCGCGTGATCTTCGTAGTCGTGCCAGTGATCCTCCGCAAACGCAAATTCTCGATGACCTTTTTTCGAATCAGCCAGCACGTCGGCAAAGCTCTTCCCATCGCCTGGTAAAAGTTTGCCGCTACCGATAGTTAACTCCAAAAACGTCGACGCGATATCAACGGAACTGACCAGAGCGTCGGTTGTCTCACCGGCGGCGATTTGCTTGGGCCATTTAGCAATCCAAGGTGTTCGAATGCCACCGTCGTACAAGGACGTTTTATCGCGCGGAAAAGGTCGCCCGTTATCACTGATGAAAAGCACAACCGTATTGTCGGAGACGCCCTGGGATTCTAATTTCTGGATGACTTTCCCAACGTAGGAATCCAACCTTCCGATCTCATCGTAATAAAGTCGCAAGTCTTCTCGGACCTCAGGAGTGTCTGGCAAATGCGGAGGGACGATAACGTCTTCTGTTTTGTGTGGCGGATCTATCGTTCCTGCCGTATAAGCGCGGTGGGGATCAAGTGCAGCTAACCACAGAAAAAACGGTTTGTCGCGTGGCCTATCTTCGATCGCATTCTCCCAGTCCTCGCAACCGCTGGGCTGAGCCGCCACCATCTTTTCGGATTTCCCGTCCCTTCCAGCAGGCAATACAAACCCGGCTTTCGAAGCTTCATAGATTCGGTCAAAGTGATCTCGAACCTCCTCACCCAAATGCCATTTCCCCGCCGCCGCGGTGTAATAGCCATTCGCCTTTAACTTCTGAGCGAATGTTTCACTGCCCACCGGTAGCGGCCAATGCAACTGTTCGGCTCCCGTGTTGTGCGGATACTTTCCCGTTAAAATGCTGGACCTAGATGGGCTACATGAGTTCGTGGTCAACCAAGCATGCTTAAAACGCAGACCATCGTGCGCTAAGCCGTCGATGTTGGGGGTTCGGATTGCAGGATGACCGTAGGCACCACAGTCATTCCAGTTCATATCGTCGGCAATGATCAGAACGAGGTTGGGCGGCGAAGCACTCTCAACGCCCGCCGTTTTATCATCTGCGTAATTTCTTCCCGAACTCAATGCCAAGCACGCCAGCAGCAGCAGCGGCATGAAAACCAAACGTTTCACTAAGTTTCGCATCAGCACTCACTCTCTAAATTGATTGCTTCAATGGTGAAGATAGCGATCCGCCACCGCGCCGGTCAATTCCCATTCGACTAGTTCTTCAAAACAAAAATTATACAGTCTCTCATTCATCAAGTTTCAATGTTAAAATCAGAGACCAACAACTTTTTGACTTCGGAACGCACCTCTGGGAACACGGACATGAAGCCATCGTTTATTGCAACTTTGATATTTCTTTTCGCGCTGCCCCATGCTTTGGGGCAGGAAGAAAACCAAACAGATAAAGCTTCCGCGTTACCCGAGGGAGCAACTTTGCTGTTCGAAGATGACTTCAACAGAAACGAATCTCAGGAAGAAAAAGACGAACCCGGCAACGGTTGGACCACCAACAGCGCGAAACGAGCCGCCGGTAACAAACAAGTCGACTTAATTGATGGTGCAATGCACATTGTCATGCACCCGGTCGCCGACCATGGGGTCTCGGTCGTCCATGATGCTCCTTTTGAGAATGGATTGATCAAACTCCGCTTCTTACTTCCCGAAAAATCTTCATCGTTGGGCTTGGACTTCGCCGACCCGAAATACAAGCCAGTGCACGCGGGCCATCTTTGCAAAGTCGTTTTCAAAACTCATCAGGTCGAAATTGCCGATTTGAAGACGGGCATCTTCGACAAAAAGATCCGGGCAGCCCGACTTGAGAAGAAACTGACGGACGCTCAAAAGGAAATGCTAAAAACCAAATCAAAGAAATTTAAGCACAAACTCCCGGCAAAGACGTGGCACTCGGCAACGATCAGAATCGAAGGCGAAAAGATCTCCGTTTCGGTCAACGACAAACCGATCGGCGAGTTCTCTTCCGCCGGAATCGATCATCCAACGAAACGTATCATGAGGCTGGCCGTTCCCAAACAAGCAACCGTCGACGACATCATAGTCTATTCGCTGGCAAAGTAGACGGTGAGCGCTGGCGGGTCTCAGTCGTTTGCGCCGTTGGCAGCTAAAACCGCTGCCAGCCGCTCGCGTACCTTAGCCGTCTCCGGTGTATCGGACGACGAATTAATAGGATTCTTCTCCAACACGTCTTCGTCGATGTCGAACAACTTCCCGTCCTCATAAAGTTTCCACCTACGATCGCGGGCGGAGACTTTGCGCGTAAATTGATCTTTATCGTGCCCCGGGCGCGGATCGTAGAAACTGTAAATCCATTGTCGCGCCTGCGTTTGGTCGTCCGAATCTCCGGTCAGTTCGCCGAAAAAGCTCACCCCATCCAGTCCATGCCCGCTCTCTAAGGGCTTTCCAATGGCTTCCATCAACGTCGGAATAAAATCCGTTGAATCGACCAGCGCATCAGAAACTTTTGGCTCAATTCGACCAGGCCAGTTTGCCACCAACGGCACGTGCGTTCCGGCGTCCGTTGACAACCCCTTACCTCCAGCGACAGGACCGTTCTTGGTCTGCGACGTGATCGTTAAGTGAGTACCGTTATCGCTGTAGAAAATGATTAGCGTATTCCTACGAAGGCCCAATTGGCCAATCTTCTCAACAATCGCACCAACCGATTTATCCATGTGCTCAACCATCGACTTAAAATGCCGTGGATCTTCTTCAAAACGTTTGGACTCATCTGCCCAGTCAGCACTACCGGGCGCGGGCGTCATCGGCCAATGCGGCAATGCCATCGGATAGTAGACAAAGAACGGCTGATCCTTTTCACGTTCAACAAACGCATTGATGTAATCTACCCAACGATCAGGACCGTATCCGCCCGGATCGGTTTTAAGCGTCCCATCTTCCAACCAAGTCGGATCTGCGTACCGCGATCCCTTGTCTTCGGTGTGCAAAGAATGAAACAGGCTATAGCCATCAAACCCCGCGTCTTTTGGATGCATGCCTTTTCCTCGGCGCTGATCCGCACCGGGGAAGTCTGGCGGATCATAACTCTGCAGTTGCCATTTCCCGGCGATGCAAGTTTTATATCCCGCTTCCTTCAAATAGTGCCCGATGGTTTTCGCCTGAGGGTCAAGGATGCCGAAACAGATCCAGTTCCGATTGTTGTGCAGCCCCGTCATCAATTGCAATCGCGTATTGGTACACAGCGGTTGAGCGTGAGCATGTTCGAATCGCATACCCGTCGCCGCCAAAGCATCAATGTTCGGCGTTTCGTAACTCAATCCACCGTAGCAACGGACTCCCTCGATACCCAGATCGTCAGCCATGATCAAGACAATGTTTGGCGAACGGGGCTGGTCAGCGATTCCTGTCGCAACAATTTGCTGGAACAACATGGCGACGCACAAGTTCGCGAAAACAGTCCAACTAAAACTCATGCCACACTTCTCATTTCATATACGGGCCAAGGTCAGCAAACGGGCAACTACTTTTTTGCATTCTTTTTCTTTTTGAGCAAACTGAAATTAGGATTTTCGGGTACCGTCCGCGCCCGCTGCAGCAATTTATCCAATTGACCGACAACCTCTGGGTTTCGCCGGGCAACATTATTTGTCTCGCTAACATCAGATTTGAGATCGTACAATTCCAAGGGCGAATCGGGATCCTTGGAGACATCGTAACGAACCCCTTTCCAATCGCCTTTGCGAATCGCGATGCGTCCCTTCTTCGCGGGGAACTCCCAATACAAATAGTCATGTTGCTGCTGTTGGTCAGCCTGCCCATACAACGTGGGCAAAATCGAAACGCCATCGGTCGGTTGAGTCAGAGCCTGACCAGTCAGAGCTGACATCGTGGGAAGAAAATCCCAAAAGGCTGTCGTTTGATCGGTCTCAGTTGCCGCCGCGATTTTTCGGGGCCAAGAAGCGATCATAGGCACACGCACTCCGCCTTCGTAAAGATCTCGTTTTTCGCCCTTAAGAACACCAGAACAATCGAAGTACTGATAATCATGTCCGCCTTCTTTATGCGGCCCATTGTCCGACGTGAATATGATCAAGGTGTTGTCGGCGATTCCTTGAGCCTCTAATTCAGCCACGATTTCTCCGACGTAGTCATCCAACACGTTCACCATCGCAGCGAACGCCGCGCGCGGCTCTGGCTGTGCCCGATAGTGGCCTTTCGTATGAGGCGTTTCAACTCCGTACTTGCCGCGATGACGCTGCATGTATTCTTCGGGCGCGACCATGTCCGCGTGTGGCTGAATCGCAGCGTAGTAGCAGAAGAACGGCTGATCACGATTAGCACGAATGAACTTGAGTGCTTCTTCCTGAATCAAATCCGGAGCATACTGGCCTTCTTGACCATCAGCGTTCTCCGGCAACAGCACCTTCGTGTTGTCACTCCACAAATGCCCTGGGTAGTAGCTATGGGCCTCGCGCTGGCAGTTGTAGCCATAGAAACGATTGAATCCCATTTTTATTGGCTCGCTGACCGTTTCGGGTCCGCCAAGCCCCCATTTACCAAACACGCCAGTTTGATAACCGGCCGATTGCATTAAGTGGGCAACCGTTTGGGTGTCTGCCGGCATCGGCGCCTGTCCTTCAGGTTTTATTTCCTGGTTACCCCGAACCACAGCATGTCCACTGTGAAGTCCTGTCATCAAACAGCAACGCGAAGGTGCACAAACGGTGCTGCCGGAATAGCCCTGAGTAAACTTCAGTCCGCGTTTGGACAAGGCGTCAATGTGTGGCGTGGAGAAGTGCTTTTGCCCGTAACAGCTGAGATCTCCATAGCCCAAGTCATCGGCCAAAATGAAAATCACATTGGGCATCTGTCTCTCATCACCGGCCTCCTTTGCCTTAACAAAGGTCGTCAGACTAAATGCAAACAACAGAAAAAATAGACTTACCACCAACGGAGTTGAATAACGAATCACTACTAATGCTCCTAATTATTTTTCACTTCGGCAATCGGAATTACGTCACCGAATTATAAATATAAACCAGTGTCTTGATCGACGGGCCTGACTATTCTTGTAATTTTATCTCGGATTTCTTCAGATTCTTCTTTCTGACCAAATTTTAGTTTTGTCTTCTCTTAAACTAGGTCTGCGGTGTTCAATAACAGTACCCAATACAAGCCCTCTCAAATGATCCATAACCGACGTTACGAATTCCCATGGAATCTCTTTGGCACACGACTGGTTTTATTTTTACTGGCAGCAACCTTGCCATGTCCAACCATGCTTGGGCAATCCACCGGCACCAATGTTTTGCTGATCTGCGTCGACGACTTGCGCCCCGAACTAAATTCATTCGGAGCAACGCACATTCATTCGCCCAACATCGACGACTTAGCCAAGGCCGGTCGCGCCTTTGCGCGGCACTACGTCAACGCACCAAGCTGCGGGCCATCGCGCTACACGCTGCTAACGGGGCTTTATGGCCCCGGCGACAACAATGCGCTCTTCAAAAGAACCAGGGGAGTATTGAGTAGTGTTCATTCGCGTTACTCTCCAGTTGGTCTCCCAAGCATGCCGGATTTGTTTAAGAACAACGGCTATCGCACCGTATCTGTCGGTAAAGTCTCTCACCATCCTGGAGGAATGGGTGGCGAAGGTTGGGACGATGAGAAGTATACAGAGATACCCGGAGCCTGGGACGAACATCTCATGCCCACAGGTCCTTGGCAACATCCGCGCGGTGCCATGCATGGATTAGCCAATGGAGAGATTCGCAGCGACGATAAAAAAATGGCCGTGATGCAAAGCACGCCCGGCCCTGACACGACCTATCCCGACGGCTTGATCACCAATGAAGCGATTGAGCAAATCGAGAAACTTTCGGAGCAAGAGAAACCGTTTTTTCTGGCGGTTGGACTGATCCGCCCACACTTGCCCTTCGGCGCACCGAAAAAATACATGAGCCACTACTCCGATGTTGAACTGCCGTCGATCCCGCACCCTGAAAAACCTGAAGGGAAGACGACGTGGCATAAGTCTGGGGAATTTATGAGGTATTTCCGCGATGGCAAAGACCCGCGCGAAGACGCTCAATACGCCGACCAGGTCCGCCGTCACTATGCCGCATGCGTTAGCTACGCCGACGCTCAGGTAGGTCGAATTGTTAAATCGCTCCGCGCGTCTCCGGCCGCGGAGAACACGATCATCGTTTTGTGGGGAGACCACGGTTGGCATCTGGGTGAACATTCAGTCTGGGGAAAGCATACGCTGTTCGAAGAATCACTGCATTCTCCGTTGATCATTGTTTCACCCAAAGTCAATCAGCCCGGCAAACAAACGCAAGCGATGGTCAGCACCGCCGATATCTTCCCAACGCTGTGCGAGCTTACGGAAATTGAAATTCCAGATTTCACGGTCGGCCAAAGCTTGGTTCCGCAGCTGAAAGATCCGGACGCGCCGGGCCACGATGTTGTCGCCTACCATCGAGGCCGCACGACGCTGCGAACGGAAACGCATCGTTTGATCTTGGGCGAAAACGGACACCTTGAACTTTATGATCACACCGCCGCAGGAGAGACCAAAAACATTGCTGATGCCAATCCCCAAATGGTGGAAGAACTATCTGCCCAATTAACGAAAGCGTTAGAGTCGAGGTGGACAAAATAGTTGCAGCCCATTGTCGCTCGATTCTCCCAATCATAAGCGCTGAACGGAAACCGGCAACATTATCCAATCCAAGCCCATAAAAGCAAAACGAACGGCGGTTCGCGCTATCAACTTGGAAAGGCTTGGAAAGTTGAGCGACATTAATTCCACGCCAGATCCGAACGCTGCTGCCAATATTCTTCAGCGCGCTGAGAAACGGTTTGCAGTCGCTGCTCCAAGTCGTCCGTCCAAACAATATCACGCGCTTTCAAATTCGAATCTAAGTGCGCGACCGAGGCGGCTCCGCTGAGCACCGTTGTTGCCCAAGGCTGATTCATTGCCGCTGCGATTGCGATCGCATCCCAAGTTGCGTCAAGTTCCTTCGCAATGGAATTCAACACGTCGCGACCGCCGGCGAAAGACTCAGCCTTATTCCGCACCGTCAAACGTCCGTTAGCCAGACTTTCTTTGACAATGACAGCCATTCCAGATTCCGCCGCCATCGCCAACGCAGCTTCCGCCGACCGTTCCAACAAATTCCAAGTTGCCTGCACCGAGTCAAACAATCGGGCGCCATCGAACGCGATGCCAATTGCTTTCTCAATCACCTCCGATTGACGTTCTCCAGAAACCGAAAGTCCGATTTCGATTCCCGTTCGCTTCAATTCGTTCAAGCGTTTCAATACAGGTTCGTTGTCCAAGACTCCACTGTCCAGCGTTGCCGAGTGAATCTGATACAAGGTCAAATGATCGCCAAAATGCTGTTGGCTGATCGCATATTGCTGCTCCAGTTTCTCTAACGAGTGCTCTTTGACTTCGTGCTGGGTGCCACCTCGAACGTCGACGGCCCAATCGGCGGTGTAGGTGTATCCCCATTTGGAACCAACACGAAACTCGTCAGAAGAAAATCCACGGTCACGAATCCAACTGGCTAAAAATTCCTCAGCCCGTCCATAAGACCGCGCGGCATCGAAATAGCGCACGCCCTGCCGCCACGCCGCGTCCAACACAGCGTGAGCATTGTCCTGCATCGCTGTCACGCAATAGTCCGCCCCCAAGTCCTGAGCATGGCCGAGGTTGATGTATCCCGGCCGCCCAAGGGCCGCTAATCCGATTCCAATTCCCGCTGGCATAGAACATCCTTATAAGTTGCTGAACTCAATGAAGAATATCTATTGTCTGCCGATTGACCAGATATAGAGATTTTCAACCTTCTCACGCGCCCAAGGAGTTCTGCGCAGAAACTTCAGGCTCGACTTAATCGACGGATCGTTGTTGAAGCAGTTGATTCGGATCCGTTGCCCCAGCTCTTCCCAGCCGTACATCTCCACCAGCTCTTCCACGATCGTGGCCAGCTTGATTCCGTGAAGCGGATTTTTGGGTTGTTCTTTACTCATCTCAATTACAAATCCTACTTGTCGTTTCATTTTTGTCGAGGATCAGACGCGCGTTCTATGACAGACGTTGTCGACAAACGACCGACGTTGGTTGTGGATTGCGGACGAGCAGTCAACTTCAAACTGGCAGTTGACGTTAGCAAATAAATTATAAGTCGTATCTCAACGTAGTTGGAGAAGGTAGAATGCAAATGCACCAAGCCCCAAACAAAGACCGGGATCCGATCATGAATCTGAATTTTCTTCTGACTACCATTTTTCTCTCAGTGTACCTCATGGCCTCTTATCAGTCATCCCAAACGGCTTGTGCTCAGTCGGCACCAAACGAACTCCCCAACGCGGCCCCGGAAGAAGTAGGGATGTCATCGACCAAACTGGACCGAGTCAACGAAATCATGCAGGGCTATGTCGATGACCGAAAGATGGTGGGCGGTATTGTGATCGTTGCGCGGCAAGGAAAGATCTGCTTTTTCGAAAATTATGGATTGGCCGATCAAGAGCAGGGCAAAGCGATGGAAAAAGATTCGATCCTGCGTTTCTATTCAATGACCAAGTCGATAACGACCGCGGCGGCGCTGATGCTTCATGAGCAAGGAAAACTGCACGTCGAAGATCCGGTCAGCAAATACATTCCCGAACTGGCCGACGCGCAGATCGTCACCGCCGACGGCATGAAACCGGCGGAGAACACAATGACGATCGCGGATCTAATGCGACACACGTCAGGGCTGACTTACGGCGGATCCAAGAACGAAGCTCATAACCAGCTTCATCACAAACACAATCCAATTGCTCCCGACATAACGTTGTCCGAAATGCCGGCCCGACTGAAAAAAATCCAGCTCGCGTTCGAGCCTTCAACAGCTTGGGAGTATGGAATCTCTACGGATGTTTTAGGACGCGTCGTTGAGGTCGCTTCGGGAAAATCATTGGAAGAGTTCTTCAACGAGAACTTACTGGGGCCGCTGAACATGCGCGACACGGGCTTTCATGTCCCCGCCGAAAAATTATCGCGCTTTGCAGCCTGTTACGAACCGACCGACGACGGTTTTAAGCTCAAGCAGGAAGAGCATGACAAATATCTGCAGTCGCCCGCATTCAAATCCGGCGGTGGCGGACTGGTATCAACAGCGCGGGACTACATGCGTTTTTTGATGATGATTCAGCAGAGCGGTCAGTTGGATGGCCGGCGCTATCTTCAACCGGAAACCGTCAAGCTAATGACGACCAATCAGACGCCGGTCGAGGCCGGTTGGGTACAGTTCGGCGACGTCCGTGAGGGCGTTGGTTTCGGATTTGGGTTCAACGTGC
>CAKZVF010000225.1 GCA_937921995.1 uncultured Pirellulaceae bacterium | reverse complement strand
TGGATGGACGCTTGGCAGCAAGCCCAGCAGACGATCGCGATCAGTGACGCCGGTTTAAAAGCACTTTCGGATTTAAAAACGCCGCCAGAAATTACTCACACGAGAGAACTGAGCAAAACAATTGATGTTCTTCAGACGCATCAGAAAACCGAGCAGGCCCTTGACCAACGGCTTCAGGCGTTTGCGGATCTGCCTGATGTGCCCGAACTTGAATCGGTAAAACCTTTGGCTGATGTGATCGGTCAGTATGAGGAGCTTTTAGCCAATCAGGATCAGCAAACGAAACTGGTCGATTTAGTCGACGCCAGCCTCAAAGAAATTGAGATCGAAATGGAAGATTGGCTGAACGCAAATCCACAATGCCCAACCTGCGGCGGTGAAATCTCGAAAGATCAACTCCTCGCAAAATCAGGAGGACACGTGCATGCCTGATAAAGTCCACCATCAATACGAAGGCCTGTTGATCTTCGGCGACCCTCACTTAGAAGGACGCCAACCGAATTTTCGCAAAGACGACTACCCCAACGTCATTCTAAAGAAGATCGAATTCTGTTTGGAGTATTGCCGCCAGCACAAACTCCAACCGGTTTGCTTGGGCGACCTGTTCGATAAACCGCGCGACAACTCGAATTGGATGATGGGGAATCTGATCGAGATGACACAGCACACGCCCATCATCGGTATCTTTGGAAATCACGACTGCGCTCAACCGGAACTCAACGACGACGATTCCTTATCGGTGCTGGTCAAATCCGGCGGATACAAATTGGTTAGTGCAGCTGATTTCTGGACGGGCTCCATCAATGGCCGCCGCTTGGTCGTCGCCGGATCGTCGTATCGGCACCCCATCCCCAAAACGTTTGACTGCCGTTTGGTGCCGCAGGTCAGCGACAAATCCGGTTCCAAAGACGCTCGGCCACCTCTGGTGATCTGGCTGACTCATCACGACATCAGTTTTAAAGAATATGAAAATGGCCGTACTTCTGTCCACGAAATCGAAAATGTTGACGTTCTGGTCAACGGCCACATTCACCGCCGGCTCGATCCGATCGTGGCCGGCAAGACGACTTGGATCAACCCTGGAAACATTACGCGCCGTTCGCGCAGCGAGTCGAATCAGGCTCACGTTCCCAAAGCCCTGCACGTGAAAGTTTCCGATGTTGGGTTGAAGTTCGAGGACGTGGTTATACCGCACAAGCCATTTGATGAAATCTTTCATGAAGCGATGGTGCCAACAGAACAATCGCACGGTGAATCCGCATTTATCTCGGGCCTGAAGGAACTTACAAATCGACGCACCGATTCGGGCGCAGGACTGAATGAGTTTTTAAAAGAAAATATTGGACAATTTGAACCCGATGTTGCCGACCAAATTTTGACACTGGCAAAAGAAATTACCCAAGAGGACGCGCACAATTATGCCTAAAACAATCGACCCCAACGAAGAACTTAAAGATCTCCAAAGCCGTCATCAGGAGTTCAACAATCGTAAAATTCAAATCCAAACTCAGCGCGACGAAACCAATAAGACGCTGGAGAAGCTGCGGAAGCAAGCAGAGAAGGAATTTGGTTCCAGCGACATCGAAGTGTTGAAGAAGAAACTGGCCAAGATGACGACCGACAATGAAAAGAAAGTCGCCGACTACGACAAACAGCTCAATGCGATCCAGAAAAAGTTGGACGCAGTGACGGAGAAGTTCGAGGTCGAAGAATGAATCGTTGAGCACTCTGGCACGCATTTAACAACCTGAGCCGCTGGGCGCTAGTTTTATAGCACTTACTTTTGACGAAACAAAACACCCGTTTAACGACAAGCCGGCAGGCGACCGTGTTTGGCGGCACATAACGCAGTCGCCTGCCGGCTTGTCGTTAAACTGATATTACTCAACGAACCAGCGGCTAGCACCCTGCCGCTAACAGATCCAGTCTCGACGAATTAAGAACCGGCCCTATGACGACCGTACTTTCACAACTTGAAAAACTGAAGTGGCAATTCGAATCGAATCAGAAAACGATTGCGAAGCTGGACGATGAAATTTTGGATATCCAATCGTTCCTCTCAGTCGCCGATCGAACGACCGCTGCCTTGGAGACTCTCAGCCAATCGTTGTTTGAGGAGGTTTTGGGCGTCTTGGAAGACAAGTTAACGATCGCGATTCAAGAGGTGTTGGGCCAACCCATCAAATTCAAATCCAAACCTGATTTTAAAAGGGGTGCTGCAGCAGTCAGTTTTTCGATTGATCGCGAAGGCAACGAAGAAGACGTGCTCAGAGGGCAGGGCGGTTCGGTGCAAAACGTGCTGAGCGTCGGATTGAGGATGTTCGCGCTGGCGACGCTGGATGAAGATCTGCATCGTCGGTTTTTGGTGCTGGACGAGCAGGATTGTTGGCTGCGGCCGGAGCTGGTGCCGTCGTTGGTTAACATTGTCCATCGCGCTGCCAAGGAATTGGAATTCCAAGTACTCATGATTTCTCATCATGACGTTGGGTTGTTTGACCGCTATGCCGATCGGATCTATCGACTGACGCCGACCAAAGACTCCGTCGAAGCGGCGGTCGTCGAATCAATGCCGAACGTGGTCGATTCCAATTAGCGCCCCGTAGGTTGGGCACTCTTGCCCGACCACTTTATTGCTCTCGGTGGCGCTCGGGTAAGAGTGCCCAAGCTACGGATTGCCCAGCCTTCTATAGATCAACCAGAACGGAATCCAATAGATGATGTCTGCAAAAAACAGCACGACCAGCATCACCGGCGGCAGCTCTCCATTGGCCACGTAATAAAAACCCAGCATCGGCCCTAGGAATTTACTCAATAACCCCAACAACAGCACGTTGCGGTTTCCGACCGGATTCCGATCGACGATTAGGTAACCGATTCCAAAGATGGCCACCAAGACACCGACCAGCTGAATCGGCATGTTAAATTCTGGCTTCGGCAATCCCAACGCCTTGAAGCCCTCGTGGTAGAGCACCATCATGCTCAGACCGGCAACGATGTTGTAAACGCCGGCGAACCTCAGCAAGCCGTGCATCCATTTACTGAGGGGGGATTGGGTTGATTCCATTGCTTAAGGTTCCAGAATCCCAAATTCTTCTTGAAGCTCCGCAGTCCGCTGAAAAACACCTTCGATCTCACCCCCGGATTGTTTTGCGGCTTCGGGTTTGAGAATGCCTTCGAAGCTGAGCGTGATGGCGACTTCGTTTCCGACAATCGTTGGCAAAGCATTGACGCCGAAGTCGCTACGTTTAACGCTGAATTTTGAAAAGAAGCCCACGCGTGACTTCCCACGGTGCCCTTTACCGACACCAATTTTTGTCATTTGAATTTTGACATCCTTTTTCACGCCGTGCATCTCAAGCGTACCCTCAGCGGTGAAGTCGTCGCCGGTGCTGGATAGTTTGACTGATCGGAATTCAATTTTGGGGAACGCTTGCACATCAAAAAATTCTGGTCCCTTAAGATGATCATCACGCAACTGATTATTGGTGTCGATACTTTCGGCGTCGATCGTAAACATGAAAGACTGTTCCTCTTGTGTCTCACTGATCGTGACTTGGCCAGCGCATTTGCTAAACCGACCATAGGTATAACTCAGCCCCGAATGGCTGACGGCGAACACTAAGGACGTATGGTCGTTGTCTATCTCAAACGTCTGAGCTTGCCCCACACCGGCAAAGGAAATGCAGATCAGAAGCAAGCCAAAGGATTGAACACGTCTGGCAAAAGCACCGATGGCGAAGAAAGTTTGCAGCATGGGACTTGGGCTCCCGCAGGTCAACTGCCTGCCATGTGGGGTGTAACGAGGTATCGCAGCGCCGAAAGCTCGAACAGAAGATAGCTCGAACAGACTATCGGCGGTGCTCAATTCAAAGTGAAGATCAACTAATGTCGTATCAGAATGCCTCAAAACGAACAACCCGAATGCATTTGACGCAGGGTTGCCTTCTTACACTTTCGCAAGAAAAGGTTGGTTTCGCCGCTTCGCCCGTGTCCGTTGCCCAAAAAATTCGGGCATAATAACAAATCCGATGTAATAGATGGCTCCCGACAAACGACAGCGTGCACGCAATGACGACGGACCTTACCCAAATCACACGGACGATCTTTCTAACGACCTTTCTTACAATTACCGTGATTGGATTTCACCGCCGCGTCATCGCGCATGACGCGCTGATCCCAACCTCTCAAGAGAATCAGCAGACCCAAATGAACAAACGTATGACACCGGAATTGCTTTGGCAGTTGGGCAGGCTCGGTGATGTCGCCGTCTCTCCCGACGGATCACAGATCGCCTACACCGTCACAAACTATCGTCTCGAGGAAGACTCCGGATTGACTGAGTTGCACCTCATTGACATGGATTCCGGAGATGACGCGACCGTTATCGAAGGCTGGGCGTCTATCGGCGAGGTGCAGTGGTTCAGTTCTGCGAAAACAAAACGAATCTACTTTGAAGGCCAACAGAAGACGGCTGAGAATCAGGCAGAAAAGGAAAGCAACGCTGCCTCCGACCAAAACGATGGCCCCCCCGAGCATGACAACACAACTTCAACGCAGGCTTGGTATCTGAACCTCGAAGACATGAGCACCGTCGCGGTTACTTCGATCAAGGATGGCATTTCGAATCTGAAGCTTTTCCCGGATGGGAAACGCATTGCGTTTACGACACGTGTAAAAATGAAGCAGGAAGTCGTAGACATTTACCCCGATCTGCCCAAAGCCAACGCTCGCATTATCGATTCGTTGATGTACCGTCATTGGAATCGTTGGAACGACTTTAAATTCAGTCATCTGCATATCGGCGAACTCGGCACGGACGGTTGTTGCGGTAGCTCTTTCGATTTGATGGAGGGAATAGAAGCCGACTGTCCGGTGGGTCCGTTCGGGGGCAGCGCACAGTTTGCGATTTCCCCTGACGGTAGCGAAATCGCATTTACGATGAAGAACATCGCCGACGGCACAAAATGGGCTCAATCAACCGACAGTAACGTGTACACCATTGCCACCCAAACCATTGCCAAACCCAAAATCATCTCTAGCGCGATGGCTGGTTATGATCGCAACCCCATGTATTCACCCGACGGGAACTTGATCGCATTCAGTTCCATGGAAAGAGCCGGATTTGAATCGGACCGAGCAAGAGTGATGATCTATGACCGCGCGACGGAGAAGACACACGAAGCCACCCAAGGCCTGGATCAAAATGCAAATCATGTTATCTGGTCCGCCGATTCAAAATCCCTTTTCTTTGACTCCGAGGTCGGGGGCACGCAGCAAATTTACAACCTGCCGGTTACGCAAACTTCCAAAACGCAGGAGAAGCTGAAACCAATCACCTCAGGGCGATTCCATTGGTCGATCGTTGATGTGTCTGGTGATGGCGCGAAGGTTTTCGCCAAGCGCGCTGACATGCTTCGGCCGGACGAGTTATTCATCCTAGACACGTCCCTAGGTACCGCGTCAGCGCTCACTACGATCAACGATCAGGTTTATCAAGGACTCGAACTGCCAACGATCCAAGAACGATTCGTCGAAGCAACCGACGGGAAGAAGATTCACACTTGGGTCATCCATCCGATCGGTTTTGCGCCTGCCCAATCGAAGAAATGGCCGATGCTGCTGTATTGCCAAGGCGGCCCCCAAGCCCAAGTGGGACAGAATTTTTCATGGCGATGGAACTTTCATCTGATGGCGGCTCAAGGATACATCATCGCGGCTCCTAACCGGCGTGGCCTGCCCGGGTTTGGACAGCAGTGGAACGATCAAATCAGCGGTGACTGGGGCGGCCAAGCGATGCAGGATCTGCTTGCGGTGTCCGACAACGTGGCGGGGGAACCCTACGTGGACGAAGAGAAGGTCGCGGCTGTTGGAGCCAGCTTTGGCGGGTACTCGATCTACTGGTTGATGGGACATCACGAGGATCGTTTCAACGCTATGATCGCTCACTGCGGAGTTTTCAATTTGGAATCCATGTATGGTTCCACCGAAGAGTTATTCTTCGTCAACTGGGACATGGGCGGTCCTTACTGGGCCAACGAAGATTTGAAAGCCAAGTATCAAAAGTTCTCGCCCCATCAGTTCGTCAAAGACTGGGATACTCCGTTGCTGGTGATTCATGGAGAAAAAGATTTTCGCGTCCCTGTCACGCAAGGCATGGAGGCTTTCACGGTCGCGCAAGTGAAAAACATTCCTTCGCGATTCCTCTACTTCCCCGAAGAGGGCCATTGGGTGATGTCACCTCAAAACAGTGTTCTTTGGCACCGCGTCTTCTATGATTGGCTCAATCGCTTTTGCCCGCCGCCGGCGCCCTAAGAGTTCAATGATCTAACTTCCGTTGCCAAACCATTGATTGAATTTCAAACCGATACGCCGAAATCGAAGTCTTGGTAAAGAGCAACGATTAGTGAACCCCTGTCAGTTGAGTGGTCCGAACAACCGGACTAAGGCGTAAAGTCGCCGTGGTTGCACGATCGAAAAAAGACGGAGCGATCTGATTCCGCTGTTCGAGCTTCCGGGTGGGTCCGATTCATTAAGAAGAGCTTAGGCTTGCACTACCTACGGATCATTTGACCTACCTGGAACTCACGGATGAAATTCAGCCTTACGCGGACGTTCTTCTCTACGCTTTTTGCATCGCTTGCGATTCTTTCGTTACTTTGCCTCAACGCCAATGCACAGGGAATTGGTCAAAACTTCTTCGGGCAAGCTTATTCGCGATCGGGAAGTGACGTTCAATCGTTGTACAACAGTAACGCACAGGGCCCTCTGGGTGGCTTGTTCGCACCTGGATTTACGCGTACGGCAACGATTTTAGGTGGATTGAATTTTCCTTCGGCAGGCTTCTCAGATATCTTTGCGGGCGAATTTAACGCCTCACTTGATCCTGCAGGATTTGCCGATGGCGTAACTGAACTTGAGGAACCCGGTTACGCCCTCAGCTTTGCGTTTGGGCGCCGACACAGTAACACCCTGCGTTCAGAAATTGAGGTTGGAATCCGAGGTAATGACCAGGTAACTGACATCGTGACGGGGTTGCCCAATAGCGATCTCATGTTTTCAGAAGAGACTGATGGACGCGTCACGGCAATCTCTCTTATGAAGAACTTCATCATCGACTTTGACAACAACACTCGGTTTACACCCTATGTCGGAGCAGGTCTTGGAATCTCATATGTTGAAATCGAGCGGTTTGATGATGATGGTTCCGTTAATTTTGAAGAAGGCGAAACACTTTTCTCGTACCAAGCCATTGGTGGCGTCGCAACGCGTCTGACTTCGCTGGCCGACTTCATTGTCGAATACCGTTTCTTGGGCACATCCGAAGTTGAGTTCGAAGAATTTGGCGAATCGTTGGCTTACAACACCAGCAATCTATTCTTCGGCGTGAAGCTCGAATATTAAAACATGCCCGAATGAGGAATTCTCGTTCGCTCACAGACACGCACCGCTGTTGCTAAACACAACTTCTAAACTGCAAATCGTGGGCTCAAACTCAGCGTCTCGTGCGACCCGCATTCGGTTTCGGATTGCATAATCGGCGGTTCGTGCTGACCATCGATGCGGCCGGCAATGACACTCGCCATCGGATCAGGTGCCACGATCACGACGGTTCCCGTTTTGTGTTTCCGCGTCACGGTCTTGAGCATCGCATCGACGCGCGGCAAAAGATCGTTGGTCGTTTCTCCACCAGGCGGACAGATGCTGGCCGGATTTTCTTCCCATTGGCGGAACAGTTTCGGCTGATTGGATTGCAGCTCGTCGATTTCCTTGCCATGCCAAAGCCCATGATCCATGTTCTTCAGATTGGCATCGACGCGTACCTTAACCCACGTCCCAAGCGTCAGTTGAACGGCCGTTTGCTGAGCCGCAAGACTAGGACTGCAGTAAACGGCTTTCAACTTGATGCTTGCCAATTCCGCAGCGGCGTCTTTTGCCTGTTGTTCGCCTGATTCACTCAAGGGAACATCCAGCGAACCTACGATGCGGCCCTGTTCATCCAGATCCGTTGCTCCGGGTTTGACAATGATGATCTGCAGGTCGTTGTGTTTTGAATATTTCATCAGTTCACCTTCCCCAGCATCGAATCAATGGCATCGGTGTAGCTGTCCTGTTTGAAGATCGCGCTGCCGGCCACCAATAACTGGGCTCCGGCATCAGTGCACTTCTTAATGGTGTCCGGATTAACGCCGCCGTCCATCTCCAGCAAGATCTCTTCGCCGCCGGGCAAGGAACGAATCTCAGGAAGTTTCGTCAAAACATCTTCGTTAAACTTCTGCCCTCCAAACCCTGCGTTGACGCTCATCACTAACGCCATGTCGGCGTGCGGTAAACTCTCCGCGATCGCCGAAACGGGTGTCGGCGGATTGATCGCAATTCCTGCCCCGGCACCAAGGGATTTAATACTGTCCAGCACAGGACGCGCGTCTTCGACGGCTTCGGCGTGGATCGTAATGATATCTGCTCCGGCATCGTAAAATTGTTGTATGTATTTTTGGGGGTCGACCATCATCAGGTGGACATCCACCACCATATCCGTCAATGAACGAACGGCTTTTACGATAGTCATCCCGTAAGTGAAATTGGGAACAAAAACTCCGTCCATGACATCAAGATGCAATGTGTGGACGTTAGCGTCGGCTAGCCGCTGCACTTCATCGGCAAGGTGACCGAAATCACACTGCAGCAGCGATGGCAAAATTGCCGGTGCTTGTTCTGCGAGTTTTGACAAACAAGTTCGTCGCATAAGTTTTTTAAATCAATTAGAGCAATAAACAGTCATCGATGACCAAAGACCTGCGTCACTCAAGTGTTGCAGAGCTTTGCTTTGTTGCTGCGATTGAGATTCCCATCCGAGTCGAAGCGTTTAGCAGTATCCCAGTTGTGAAACACACCCAATCATCCACGGTGCAAACCACAACCAAACGAAACAATTCAAAGACATCGAATCGTTTCATTAAGAGCGGATTCTAACTACGAGATTCGCAAACAAAAGACCTCATGAAAAAGAACCAAGCCTCGCGTTTTACAGGGGTTTGCGTCCGTTGCTCCAATGCCAAAGAGGGGTTGACGCGCTATTTGTCGACCGAAATTGACATCTCATTTTTCCGAAAATAATCGTGTGCCAAAACGGCTGTTTGAGACGGTTTACACCAGTTGCTCCGGTCCCCCGGCAAACTAACCAAACGCTATATTTTTCCGAAATTCAAAGGATCGTAGGCGGCAGGTCGCGCGGTGTTATTTTACGGCCCGAAACTATTCCTTAATCCTCTGATTGACTCAAAGAAAGGCACATAAAGCAGCGCACAAAGACAGAAGATTCTCAGACGTTACATTTTAACAACGCTCAGAATTTTTTTGCCTGAACATGAAATTGCAAACAGGCGATGGGTCTCAGCGCAGCGCGAAATCGTAACTTCGGCGTATTGGATGAGGCCACCAATCCTACGCCTGCATTAAGCGCTGCTTCAAAGGCTGGATTGACGCAGCCATGGAAGCTTAATGAAAAGGGCAATGGAGAGGTCAAACTCGTGGCCTCATCCAATTCGCCAATAGCCTACGTATTAGCCTAAGTATGAATCGCCCGTCCATCGACCGCGAGCGCCGCTTCTTGCATGATCTCCGAGAGCGTCGGATGCGCGTGGCAGCAACGGGCCAAGTCTTCGCTGCTGGCACCGAAGTTCATCGCCACCGCTGCTTCGGCTATCAAATCTCCTGCATGAGGACCGATCGCGTGGACGCCAAGTATTCGGTCGGTCTTCTTATCGGCCAAGACTTTGATCTTGCCTTCAACATCACCGATCGCGATGGCGCGTCCGTTGGCACCAAAGGGGCAAACGCCTTTGCGGTACGCGACGCCAGCTTCTTTCAATTCCTGTTCCGTCTTACCCACGCTCGCGATTTCAGGGTGAGTATAAACCACCGCGGGAATCGTGTCGTAGTTGACATGACCTACCCCCGTCACAATTTTTTCGACACAGGCGATTCCTTCTTCAGAGGCTTTGTGCGCCAACATCGCTCCGCCGATACAATCGCCAACGGAATAGATACCATCGACGGACGTTTTGAAATTTTCATCGACGATGATGAATCCGCGCGGGTCTTGCTGGACACCGGCGGCTTCAAGCCCCACCGCTCCGGTATTGGGAACACGTCCGGCCGAAACCAGCACGCGATCACATTCAATGGGATCTTCGTTCTTGCATTTGACGACGCAGCCATTTCCTGTTTTTTCGACGCTTTCGACCCACATCTTGGTGCGGAAGTGGAGTCCCTGTTTCTCAAAACTCTTGACCGCCATACGCCCAATTTCCTGATCCAAACCGCCCAGCACTGTGTCGGTTCCTTCGAAGATCGCGACTTCAGCGCCCAATCGCGCCCATACCGAACCGAGCTCAAGACCGATGTAGCCGCCACCGATCACGACCAAACGCTTGGGAACGTTGGGATACGATAACGCGGCGGTGCTGTCTCCGATTAAATCGCCGTCAAGCGTGATTCCCGGCAATTGCATGGGTTTGCTGCCGGTGGCGATGATGGTGTGCGTGGCGGTCAGCACCTGTCCGTCGGAGACTTTGATTTTTCTGTCCGCGGTCAATTCAGCGCGACCCACGATCGCAGTGACCTTGTTGCGTTTAAGCAGCATCGCGATGCCGCCGGTCAATTTATCGACCACGCCCGTCTTCCGCTTCATCATCGCGCCCAAATCGACCGTCAATTTGGTCGCGGTGATGCCGTGTTCGATCATGTTGTCCCGAGCCTCCACCAGAAGATGGCTGGATTCGAGCAACGCTTTGCTGGGGATACATCCGACGCGCAAACACGTGCCGCCAAACTTTTGATTTTCGTCGACGACGGCCGTTTTTAGTCCCAGTTGAGCCGCGCGAATGGCTGCGACGTAACCGCCAGGTCCGCCGCCGATTACGACCAAGTCAAAGTTGGTTTCCGACATTAATTTCTTTTTTCTAACAGGTGATTTCGTTTAAGCGTTACGCCCGAGGGCATGGGGAGTTCGAAGTTGAGACGTTTCTAATTTCTAATTTCTAATTTCTAATTTCTAATTTCTAATTTCTAATTTCTAATTTCTAATTTCTAATTTCGGATTTCGGATTTCGGATTTCGGATTTCGGATTTCGAAATTCGAAATTCGAAATTCTAAATTTGAGATTCGAAATTTCAAAACTCAGGCTTCGAAGATTAAACTTCCAAGAACAATCTTGCGGGTTCTTCAAGCACTTCCTTAATCGTCTTTAGGAATCCAACCGCCTCGCGTCCGTCGACAATTCGATGATCATAGGTCAACGCCACATACATCATGGGGCGGATGACGACTTCACCGTCAAGCGCGATGGGTCGTTGTTGAATCGAGTGCAAACCCAAGATGCCACTTTGGGGTGGATTCACGATCGGCGTTGAAAGCAGTGATCCATAGACACCACCGTTGCTGATCGTAAACGTTCCGCCCTTGAGATCCGCCGGCTTAATTTTGTTTTCCTTAGCCAAGCCAGCGAATCGTCCAATGTTCTGCTCAACATCGGCAAAGCTCATTCCTTCTACGTTTCGCAGCACAGGCACGACCAATCCTTTGCC
>CAKZVF010000224.1 GCA_937921995.1 uncultured Pirellulaceae bacterium | reverse complement strand
ATTCTCACAAGTCCGATTCCTCCGCATGTCGATGGAACCAAGGTTAATGACTCAGTACGGGCCAACGGCCCACAAAGGGAGAACCTCCATGTTTCGTCGAGTATTTTTTGCTGGCATGATGCTGGCAGCTTTCGCGATTGTCGCCCTCGCACAATCACAATCGACTCAGGCTCAGGAAAGAGCCTTCGGTCAGACTTGGGGAAACAGCCAAGGCGCTCAAAACTACGACCGCTTCTATCACTATCCGTATGTGACTTACCCACAGAACTACTGGGGCAACGCGGCCTACCGCAGCGCCGATAGCATGTACTATCGCTACAAGCCCGAGTACAGAATTCCCGTCTACAACAAGCAGTGGCAAAACTACTATCCGTCGTCACGTCGGTATCACTGGGGCCACCAATTCATCACCGACATCTTCTAAGACATTTTTAGAAGACGGATGCGCAAAGCGCTTCGAAGCAGAAATAGAGAACGGCCACGCAATTTAATTTTGCATGGCCGTTTTTCGTCATCCAAGTCCGGTTGACCCGTCGGCCCCGTCTGTGGGGCTGCGATCTTTTGGAATCGTGTCTCGATAGTTCCAGCCGTTTTGGGCTATCGGTCTATTGATTTATTCGCGGTAGCGGCGTGGCATAGGCTTCCAGCCTGTGGGCTTACCCAATCTGTTTCGCTCATTCTTCTTTGAAGACTAAAAATCACAGGCTAGAAGCCTATGCCACACCAAACCAATAGCCCACTAGCCACGGACAATGGTGGGTTCATCCTTGGCCAGGTCTCAGACGACTGGAAAAACACACAGCATCTTCAGGGCTATTTCTTCGCCGGAGCCTCGTTACGAATCAGAATTAGAAAGTTTTGTAATCGGTCTGATTCCAGCATGCTTCCTGGGAACAGTTCTTCCATCTCCGAGGTCGGTTCGGCGGGAGCATCGGCGATGGATTCGTCATCGTGCTTCGCCTGATCGGTGGCCTCTTCTTCGACGGCGGTTTCTGCGCCTGGAGGTGCGATCCCCATCTTCATTTCCAGTTTGTCAAATGATTCAGGCACCATCGAAGAGGGGCGAGGGGCTTGCTGTGCGAAATAGTTGCCACGCAGTTTTTGCGCGATCGCTTGCTGGGGAGGCTGAATGCTCAGTGGCGCATCTGACTCTTTCTCTGCCATCAGGCTTTCGTCCGCCTCTTCCGGCTGCGCGGGTTCGCTTGGCAAATGAAACGCAGAAATGGTAACCGCGTCCGACTGCGATAACTGAAAAAGTGCGTTCTTCATCTGCAGTGGTTTGGCGGCCACATGGATGCCGTCGACATCGTTGGTCCGGGCTTTCTCATTGGCGTCTGTGGTCAGCCGAGGTGATTGCTGCAGCTCTGGTGGTACCGAGATTGAATTGGAGGTAAAGGCCTTCAACAACTGGCCCTGCGAAAACCGATCGTCGACCTCCAGCAACCAAACTTGATCGATGGCGGGCGGCGACTGATTTTTCGGTGCCGCCATCGGAGTTCCGCTCAAAGCAATAGCGCTAGGCGCAGGCAGCGGAGCAGCAGCCGCTCCTCCGGCTATGCCTCTGGAGGTGGGACTAGAAATTCCAGTTCGACTACGCATCGGCGCGGCGGCGATCGCATCAATGGCGACCGGTGCTGGCGATGGCGGTGGTGAAACTACTGCCAGCGCAGAATCTTCAGATAAACGCTCCGCCGAACCGCCCAGTCCGCCTCCTGCGGCATCGGCAAAAGCAGATTCCGAGGATTCGTTTTCATGCAGCGTACCTTCGGTTACCTGAAGCGCGGCTTGATCTTTGGCCGAAAGGGGTTTCCCTTGGGAACTTAGCACAGCAACAGTCGGCCCATCTTGTTTTGAAAGCGGCGTCCACTGGTAAACCAGCATGCCCATCAACAAACCTGCGATCGCAGCCAACGACATCGCGTACCGTTTCCAGTCAATCGAAGACGACGGTGGTCGGTTCAGCATCGGCCTAGCAGCCTCTTCGGCCGCGGCAATCTCTAGCACACGATCGGCGAAACGATCTTTTAATTCGTATTTGGGTAACTCCACGATGGCGGCGCGTTGTCGAGTGAATTCGGCGAGCATCTCCGAGAGTTGTTCGTCGTCGGCGATCTGCTTGGCGGCACGTTCGGCCTCGGCAGCGTCAAGCCGACCGTCCAACAGCGCGTTGATCAAGAGTTCGGATTGTGTGACGTCAGACATAGTAGAAAGTTGGAAGCAGTAAGTGGAAGTGTCGTTTGGCCAAGAGGAGCCAGGTTTGTTTTTAGTTGGTAGAAATGTTGGTGAATCTAATGGTTGTTTGCGAGATTGTCTGGCCGGCCATCATTTTCATTGCGGGTTAGGAGTTCTTTGAGCTGTAAACGAGCACGATGAAGTCGACTGCGGACGGTCCCGACAGGTAACTCCAAAATCTCTGAAATTGTCTCGTAATTTTGCTCTTCCATTTCTCGTAAAATCAAAATCTCGCGATGTTCGCCCGAAAGCTGATCCATCGCGCGCATCAACCCCATTTGTTGTTCGCGGCGTTCCATCTCCGTCGATGGTCGGGGGCCATCGTCGGGGAAATCCAATCGCTGCTCGGAGGCAGTGGAGTCGAGCGACACGGTTGGTTTCATCCTACGCATTTTCGAAATCGCTGTGTTGCGAGCGATTCGGAACAGCCAGGTATAAAACTGACTGTTACCTTGAAAGGTATCTAGTTTTCTCAACGCCTGTAAAAATGCGTCTTGGACAACATCTTCGGCGTCCGATGGGTTTCGCAACAAATGCACCATCGAGTTAAATAACCGATTTTGGTATTTGCGAACCAGAACACCGAACGCTGCGGATTGTCCGTCAAGCGTTTGCGTGATCAGTTGCTGGTCAGTCAAATTGTTCCCAGACTGGTTCATCAGTTCAGACGCCATTTGGCGTGCAAAAGTTCCCTAAAATCTAAAATCGTCCCAAATCCTCAAAAGGGCGTGTTTTCTTGGCTTACGCGACCCACACGGCGACGAATCCACCTGTATTGTAGCTTATTCGAGGCCCACCATCAGCCACTTCTTTACACCCACAATTACCCGGATTGGCCCGAAACAGTTTCATCATTGCGTGTGCCAAACCCACGTCGATAAGCGAACATTGCAAACCCGATGGCGATGGTGATGACGCTGACCCACTGCGAAATCGTAAACTCGGTCCCGAACTGTCCCGATTCATCATTGCGAATGATCTCGATCAAGAACCGTCCAATCGGATAGAGAATCAGCATCAGCGCGAAAACCTCACCGTCAGATTTTCGATAGTGCCAGAAGCACCACAGCAACACACACAGCAGCAGAGCGTTAAGGCTGCTGTAGATCTGAGTCGGATGAACGCGCAGCGAGCGCTGAGGCAGTTTGGAGATCGGCACCGACGCGACGCGCGGAGCCGATCCATCTCCTGAATCGACGCCAACTTCGATCGTGGCTTGTTCTTTGCGGTCATCGTCTTTGCCGCTGAAGAATCTCAGCAGATCTGGATTGCCTCCAACAGCGATCTGGTCACCGGGTTTGATGCCAAGATCCGCGCCGACGCCTGGTGACACAGAAACGACTGCGCGGCTGTAGACAGCATCAGTAGGTTCGGTGGTCAGTCCCAACAGTTTTCCGTTTGACAAATGTTGCATGTACGCCGCCGCGCCGGCCGGGAAAGTAATCGACGGCATCGAGGGTTCGCAAACGCCACCCCAGCAGCAACCGTTCATCAAACATCCGACGCGCCCGATCGCCAGTCCCAAGGCCATCCCCGGCGCGATCAAGTCGGCCGTTTTCCAAACCGGCAATTTCGTTCGGTAAAAAAAGATGAACGCCACGATCGAAGCGCCGAACAGGCTGCCATAAACAACCAGACCGCCCTCGGTCATGTTCAACATCGCTTTTACCGACGCCGACAACGGGACGCCTTCGCCGAAAAACAGTTCGCGTTTCTGGATGACGAAAAACAGTCGCGCCCCGACAACGCCAGCGATCACCATCCAAAACGCCAACGTAAAAATGGGGTCGACCGGATACCCGATCTTGCGACAGCGATAAATCACGATGCCCATGCCCGAGAGAATCGCCAGCAACATGCACAGCCCGTAACCGCGAATCGCCAGCCCCCGATTGACCATCGGCCCCAGTGGATCCTCTGGATTGATGCCGGCGACCTCAACGTTTGGCAGCAAAAACCAAATGATGCCCAACACAATCGCAATCACCGGAAAGAAGCTGATCGTCTCTTGGCCCCAACCATGACGCCGGTACAACACGCCCACGAAAATAGCGGACACGACCAGCCACACGATGACCAATGGCCAGCCCAACCACTGGTGCGGAATGAAAAATAGAGTCGGTTGCATGAAGTGTACTTAAAGGGTGATGATTCGATTGTCGATCAAACGCGTCTCCCCGACATGCGCCGCGATCAGCGCAACGACCGGTAATGAAATCGTCTCGGCGGTGTTGAGTGTTTTCGGATCAGCAACAACGGCATAGTCAACGCTGGTAACCCCGCCGTCGATCAGCATTTGACGCATCTCGGTGACGATTTCAAAACCGTCCGTTTGCCCCTCGTGGATCATTTCTTCGACATGGCTGAGTGTTCTTGAGAGCGTCAGCGCAATTTCTCGTTCTTGATCAGACAAGTAAACGTTGCGGGAGCTAAGCGCTAAACCATCGCTTTCGCGTACAATGTCGCAGACGCGGATTTCGACGTTGACGTTCAGGTCCGCCACCATCGTCTGGACGACCAACACTTGTTGGAAATCCTTTTGACCGAAGAACGCAACGTCCGCCTGAGTCATATTCAGCAGCTTCAGCACCACCGTTGCGACGCCGGAAAAATGAGTCGGTCGAAATTCGCCTTCCAGTTTGCCTGCCACCGCTGGCGGATCGATCATGGTCGAAAATCCGCTGGGATACACCTCATTGTCAGCAGGCGCGAAAACATGCTCGACCCCCAATGCCTCAAGCATCGTCAAATCGTCGCCAGGCGGACGCGGATACTTGCGCAAGTCTTCGTCGGGCCCGAACTGGGTTGGATTGACAAAAATGGTGACGATGGTTTGGTCACAGTTTTTCAATGATTCCCGCACCAAACTCAAGTGACCTTCATGCAGCGCCCCCATCGTCGGCACGACGCCAATGGTCTGTTGTTTGGATTTGAAGCCGTCGGTCACGCGGCGGAGATCGGTGACGGTCGTGATCGGTAGAATGGGCAAATCTAGCTCGCGGTTGTGTTGTCTTTAATCGAACAGGCTGTAAATTAGGTGATCTTGGATTGGCTGGCAAGCTGACAACAATTGCTCCCCTATTTATCAAACAAGATCTATGTCCAACTCGACCGGCCAGCTGACACACTGCGTGTTTTTCGCGCTTCAAGACAATACGCCCGAAAATTGCCAAGCTCTCGTAGACGAATGCCATACCTACCTCAATCGTCCCGGCGGCGTCGTAAGTATGCACGTGGGAATCCGCGACGCGGGTTTGGATCGGGAGGTGAACGATGCCGACTTTGATGTGTCGCTGGTGATCGTTTTCGAAAGCCGAGACGCACATGACGTCTATCAAGACCACCCTGAACATCTCACGTTTATTGAACGTAACAAGCAAACGTGGCGCTCCGTGAGAGTTTTCGACGCAATCGTTTGAGGCAAAACGCGGGAACTCGGCGGAGTGCTAGCGAGGATTTCGGGTTTGAAGAATGACGTGGTTAAGGGACAATCAAAGTTCGTTTGACTGCCGCCAAAAGAAAGTCGCGCGGCAGGAAACAAGATCTCATGCGAAGATCTACAACCACAGACTTTGGATATGACAGGAGGTCAGCCATGGAAAATCGAATGAGTGATAACCAGCGCCGTTTCTTTTGTCGTTTGTTATTTCTGTTTTTCTGCTGCCTGCCGACGGCGATCATTGTTTACCGCGCGTTCCACCCGCGCACGCCAGATGACTGGCAGAAACAAGTCCTCGCGACGATCGGTGTTCATACGCAGGTCAACTCCGTCGAAACGCTCAGCCCCACCGAGACGGTGCTGCGCGATGTGACTCTTTTTGACGGTCACGGCCAACCGGTCCTGTCGGCGATGGAAGTCGACTTAACCTACACGCCCGGCCGCAGCCAAATCGTGATCCGCGATCAAGTCCGGTTATCCAATCAAGGGCTGAAATACATTTCGGAAACGATCAACCGAAGGTTGATGCGGTCGGGCGCCTGTTCGGTTTTGCTCAATGACGTTGTTTTGACCACAACCGAGAACGGCCAAACGCGCGAGCTGCGCGTGTCGCCGGTAGAGATCACCACCAACCCAACGGCTGAGGGGGCTCGCGCGGTGGTCACACTTCAAATGAGAAACGCAAACGCGCTCAGCGATCAAAAGGCGGTTGTTCAGTGCAACGTCGACCACATTGCAGCCACCGATCAACTGCGTATTCATGTTGAAACAAACCAGGTAGCGATGCCATGCTGGCTGGTGAATCAATGGCTGCCGGAACTGAGAGAATTAGGGGCCGAATCTGGTTTTGCAGGCCGATTCTTTATCCAGCCCCATGAGCAACGACTGAACGGTTGGATCGACGGTCAGTTCACCGACGTGAATTTAGCATCGGCTTACGAACCTGCGGCCGTTTCAGCTTCGGGGGGTAATATGATGGGAGAAATTGAGTTACACATGTCGTTTCCGCTGCTGCCGCGCGGTGAAGGAGCAGATCGCAAGGATGACTTTGCCATTCTCAAACTGCCCGATGGGACCACGCAACCCATTCTCCCGGACTACAAACTACAAGAAGTATTCAACGTCGCATCGGCGATCGGCAAAACGGTTCGAACCGCAAGATCAAAATCGGCGATCAACTTTTGAGCATCCTGTGGCCGTTACTTTTACGGTAAAGACCGAGTGGTAGTGGCAAGGGAAATTCGATCAACGAACGGCTTAATCTAAAAATCCGTCGCCAACACCCGGACTGGGCGGGGTTGATTCATCGCGTCTGATCTGGTCGAAGGATTTCTTCAGCGAATCAAAGTCGCCATCACTTTCGCCCACCAAATCTTGTCCTTCCAAGTCATCTAAGTTTGACAACGTTGATGGTGAATCGAAATCGGATTTAGAACTGGAGCCAAAATTAGATTCATCATCGAAATCTTCGTCGGCATCAAAATCTAATTCTTCATCAGAATCAAGATCTGAATCGAAATCGGTTGCATCGCGTTTCTTCCGCGTGCGATCAACCGCTGGTTCGAATCGAGGCTGCACCGTTTTGCCCGGTAATGACTCAAATACAGAGTGCTGACCCTGGTCCCGGTTTGTGTAAGACGCTTGAGGAACCATCTCAGACTCAAAACTCGAATAGCCTCTAACGTATCCGTTTTCGGGATAACTGCTTGCGGTCAGCGTCGAATTGTGGGCGCTGTAGGGATTGTAATAATCTGTGTTTTGGCCGGCGTTGGCACAATGATATCCAGGACCATGGCCGATCCCCAGAAACCTACCCAATTCCTGTCCCGGCACGAATCGACGCCGCTGGGCTTGGCAATCCGACGTCAATGATGACAGGACTGCGAACAGGACAATGGCGATAGTTAACGTCGCGATTCGGGATGATCGAGTTATCAACATAGTAGGGCCTTTACTCAAGCTAGGGATTGCGAATAACAGGTGTATCGTTTGCAACGTTCGCAGCGCTGAACGAAGTTTCCCTCTGTAAAACGATTGTCCACTCGCACGCGCCGGTCGTAACGATTGCGAAAAGTCTGCTTTGGTTGCTTGCACCGGGAGGTCCCAAGGGAGGTCGAGGCGCCGCCCGAGACCTACCCCATGACAACAAAGCACTGCACAAGCACCGGTAGGTTTCAGACGGAGCTTCAACCTCCCGAAAAATTAGGGCCTCCAAGGTGCCAGCAGATATCTGGCTTGACCCTCTTTTGTAATTTTTCCATACTGCGATTGTCGTGATCAACACCGGCAGCCGTACGCTCGGCTGGGGTGGGCTGGCCTAAGGAAAGGCCGTATTTTCTGTGGTGAATGGAGTTACCCTATGTTCGCGAAATCGTCTTCGTTTTTTGCATCGGCCGTTTGTGCTGTCTTTTTTGTGGCCGTACTATCTGCGCACTCAGCGTCAGCTCAACAAACATCTTCTACACCGCGGCCTGTATCTCAAACGGGTCAAAAGAGAATTTCGACCATGGCCACCGTGAACGGCCGGCCAATCTCGCGCCAACAATTGGCAAACGAAGCCATGCGTCGTTTCGGAAGCGATGTGCTCGAGAGCATCATCAACAAATTGTTGGTAATGAACGAGCTGCAGAAGCAGGGCATCGAGATCACCGAAGGCGACATCAATGAAACCATTCGCGAAAAAGCCGAAAAGTTCGGGCTCTCCGCCGACCGCTACTTAAAGCTTATCGAAAGCAAGCGGAGCATCAAAATTGATCAATATAAGAATGACATCGTTTGGAACGAACTGGCGTTGCGCCGGATCGCTGAAGCTCAAATTCAGGTCACGCCGGCGGAACTTGAGCAACGAATGGAGTTTGAGTTTGGTGCGAAGATTCAAGTACGCCAAATCGCATTGACTGATTTAGAAGCCGCGAAGACATTACGCGAAATCCTGCGGGCCGAACCTGAGAGCTTTGAAAAACTGGCCAAACAACACTCCGTGGATACCAACAGCGCTGCCATGGGCGGGCTGTTGCCTCCGGTACGTAGAAACAGTGGATTTCCTGAATTTGAGAAAGTTGCCTTCGCGCTTCAGCCTGGTGAAATCTCTGAGGTCTTCAAGGTCGATGGGGCATTTTTGGTGCTGCGATGCGAACGAGTGTTTCCGGCGGAGGAACTGACTCAAGAACAAGTCACCCAAGTCCACGAACGCATCGTCGAAGAAATCACACGTGACAAACTTCGTAGTTCAGCGCTCGAACTATTCCGTAACCTGCAACAGTCGGCTCAAATCGTCAACGTGATGAACGACCCTGAGCTTTCCAAACAGATGCCAGGTGTTGCCGCGACCGTTAACGGGCAGAATGTATTGAAGAATCAAGTTGCCGAAGAATGTATCACGCGCTATGGCAAAATGATGCTGGAGGTTGAGATCAACCGAACGCTGTTGGTTCAAGAGCTTGAACGAAACGGGATGGCGGTTGAGCAAGAAGAGGTCACCGCCGAAATCGCGCGGGCAGCCGAACAAGTCAAACAGCGTCTTCCCGGTGGCGAAGTTAATATTGACGAATACTTGGCATTTGTAACGGGGAACGACAAGAGCAAGGTCGATTTCTACATCGAAGATCAGGTCTGGCCAACGGTAGCGCTGAAGAAATTGGTCGCTGATAAAGTGGAAGTGACCGATGAAGATTTGCAAAAGGGCTACGATGCGAATTTTGGGCCGGGCGTCGAGGTGTTGGCGATCGTGTTCCAAGACCAACGTTCTGCAACGAAAGTTTGGAAGATGGCTGCCGCCAATCCAACGGCGGAGTATTTTGGTCAACTGGCCAATCAGTATTCGATCGAACCGGCCTCCAAAAACAACTTTGGCCAAGTTCCACCGGTGAAGAAATTTGGTGGCCAGCCTGAGCTGGAAGCCGAAGCGTTCTCGCTGTCAAAGAATGAAATCTCAAAAGTGATTCAATTGGGCGAACACTGGGCGATTCTGTTCTGCAAGGGGCGCACCAATCCACAAGTCGCTGACTTCGATGCTGTGCAGGAGGAATTGTACAAGAACATTCACGAGAAAAAGATTCGCCTCGCGATGCAGGACGAAATTCAGCGCGTCCACCAAGACGCACAAATCGACAATTATTTGACCGGGACGTCGCAAACTGGCAAAGCGATGGTGCGGTCAGCCCGTTCGATGGGTAACCGTATGCCAGTAGGAACCCGTCAGCAATAAGTTGTGCGCTGCTAACGATCCCTAAATCGTCCCCGTTTCTTTTCTCTCAAACGGGCAATTCGCATTAACGCGGGCGGTCCCTCAGGGCTTGGAATCCAGAAAACGGCTGGTAGAGTTCAATGCTAGTCTCGACTTCGCCTTCGCCTAACGCGGTGTCGTTGCCGGCGCTGCCGTCAAGTTGATCAATTCCCGATTGGCCTGCGAGGATATCGTCACCTGCTGCTCCAATTAGGTTATCGTCGCCTCCATCGCCCAATAGCTGATCGTTACCGTTGCCTCCGTTGAGTGAATCATCACCGGTGCCACCATAAATAACGTCGATTCCATCGCCACCGATAAGTTGATCGTGCCCGCCTTCTCCCGCCAGCAAGTCATCGCCAACTCCTCCATTTAATTCATCGTCGCCCGCACCGCCGCGCAGCAAATCGTTGCCGCTGCCGCCGTTGATCGTATCATTGCCGCTGAAGCCTTCGATGCTGTCATCGCCGACCCCGCCGTTTAATTCATCGTCGCCTGAACTGCCGCGAATCAGATCGTTGCCAGTTCCGCCATGGATCGTAACATTGCCTTCACGGCCCTCGATCGTGTCATCTCCAGATTGCCCAAAAATCTCATCATTACCAAACCAGCTTCGGATCTGGTCATCGCCGGGGCCGCCGAACAGCGTGTTGTTTCCTAAGACTACAGTCAAGTGGTCGTCACCGGCGTTGCCATGCAGCAGATCATCGCCAATGCCGCCGATAAGCAAGTCGTCCCCATTGCCACCATAAAGCTGATCGTTGCCGCCACCGCCTTCTAGCCTGTCGCTGTTGGAACCACCATGAAGAACGTCATCGCCATCGTCTCCTCGCAGGTCATCGCGGCCATTGCTTCCAAATAGCCGATCGTTTCCGTCATTGCCGTTCATTAATGAATTGGCAAACCCGGTTATCGGCGAGGCCCGAGAAACAAGGAGATCGTCTCCATCGCCACCGCGCATTTCGCAATAGGAGCCTGCATTGAAGATGTAATCATTGCCCGCACCACCGAATACCTCACAATCTTGATTGGTTTCGGAAAAGAAGTTGTAGTGACTTCTTCCTCCGCGATTGTAGATGCGGTCGTTGCCAGCACTGCCGGACGCCCATAGATTGAGTTCGGAGCCGTACTCAGTGGCAATAACATCATCACCATTACCTCCATTAACAATGATCAACGGAGGATCCTGGTCGTAGTCGGGTATGAAGTCAAAAATTGTTGGGTCGATCGCGAACGAATCCAATTGGACCAAGACCGATGCCCCATTAATATGAACGACTAAATCAATGGGCCAGTCACCCGTTGGATCCTCGACTTCTTCGACCCAAATTACGTCGTCGCCGTCAGTTCCGATGACGTCCACACCACGACCCGTCAACTGCACGGTCCCCAGACTATCGTCGTCCAGTAAATTTTCAGCAAAAAGAAGCTGGGCCCCAGGCATCCAACCAAGGCCGGCCCCATTGAGTGAGGTCATTAAAAAGCAGACCGCTATCGCGACGTTTTTTGAGGCAATGAATTGTCTTCTATTAGGCACGCATCGGAAATTCATGGTTGCTCTATTCTCTAAACATGTTGGCCGCTGAACCATAATATACATCGCTAAAATCGTTCGGACAGTGAAAAAGATCTAAGTCGTTTTTCACGGAGCGCCGACGCGCATTTGTCGTAGTCAAACAACAGCGTTTCCCCCCCCGCAGCAGAACGAAACATGAACGCTTAAGGCATTTTGACAGCGATTGAAATAACCGGCACATCACAACCGGGAAAGCGTGGGTACGTTTGGCGGTTTCGATCGGTAACCGCATGCCTGCAGGCAAACGCCAGCAGTCGTCGAGCTAGTCACCGAGTTGGACAACTTCGACTTCGCCACCGGAACGTGTGAAGGTCGCTCGATACGGATCAAATGCAACGGTGTCTGATAAAAAACGTGTGCTGCCATCGCACATGGCAACGTTAACGCCGTCGGGATGATCGCTGTCGGGGGATCTCCAAAGCTGCCCGATCTCGAATGTCGCAATGATTTCGTCTTCGTCGGCTGAATACCCGTACAACACTTGCCCGTTGTGTCTAAAGGACGCCCAAAGAAATGGATTGACGCGCGTGTTGTCACTAAGATCGCGTCCATCGTATCGCTTCCGCTCCATGAAGAGGAAGGTGTTGGAGGTGCCGTCGCCGACCTGTTCGATCCGGACTTTTGAATCGAGAAAACCCATTCCGTTTCCGTCACGATTGAAGGGATACCAAGGAAGTTGCCCGCCCACGTTGATGGCGTAGTCTTTATGTTCACCTTGTTCGAATTGTTTTGCCACCGAAGGGCAGGAAAATAACGGGGGAGCATTTGTCGATGCAAACTTGTTGACTTGATCGGAGACGTTCAAAGGATGTTCGCCGCTGAGCGTTTCATGTTGTCCGGCCGTGTCCGAAACGTAAGCCGAATAGTTGAAGTCAATTTTGTCGGCCAAATTCTCTTGTTCTAAAAATGGCAGAAGGAATGCCGGCCATGTGATGTATCCACCGCGCGCCGGCCCGAATCCAATCGTCTCATCCTCGCCTCCAATCGCTGACGGTGGGAATCCGCCCTTGGAATCATGAAACATGTGAGCCGAAAGCCCCAGTTGCCTCATGTTGTTCAGACAACTCACCCGCCGCGCGGCTTCTCGGGCACGCTGCACCGCCGGCAACAGCATCCCAATCAAGATGCCGATGATCGCAATCACGACCAAAAGTTCAACAAGCGTGAACGCCGCTGGAAAAGAATTTTTCGCCGATGTTTTTCTCATGTCAAAACAGAAAGCGCGAACTGTGTAGGAATGTCGATTTGTTGGGATACCCTCGAGCCTGCTGGCCCTAAAACATAACCTAAATCGCAGCTATACGTTTTTCAAACGCAATTTGTTTCGCACCTTTTTAGAATCCTCTTTCAACCACCCGCCTTTTTGCCGTTTATTCAGTTTCCGAAGCTCAACAACGGCGCGTTGTCGGCTGATTCGGCAAGTTACATAGTCGCGATAAATCAAGTCCGCTTTCTCTCGGCGGCGGATCGAATCGTTGACGTCAAAGAACTCTTCGGCCCATTGGTATGACCATTGGTGAAGGGTCTGCATATGTTTACGCCATTGAGAAGGTTTTTCTATTTGCTTAGAGTCATGGTGGTGGTTGGGAGACGAAGATGCGGATTGATAAAACGAGCTTTGCGCTTCGTCGACGCGTGTTTTGAGAATGTCTAATTGTGATTGCAGGTCTGATCGTTGCAGCGTTTTGTTATTACGACACTGCGCGATGGTGTCGAGCAATTTTTCGATGCAGAGTTGGCCGATCACCGGCATCGCCACCAGCGCGGTGATCGCTTTCTCCGCCACCGCCAGGCGTCGGTCCTGGGTTGCCTCGCAAGCTTCGAAGCAAGTGTCCCAGGCTTGGAAACGATAAACAAAATCGAGTCCCGTGCCTTTGATGTTTTGCATGCCCATCGTCCGTGCCAGGTAGCCCGGCGGAACTTCTTGTACGATTTGCCCGATGACTTCTTCGCCGGTGGCTTCGGAATCTGACACGACGACCAATTTGCGAGAGAACCAGTGGTTGAGCGTCGTTCGGTATTTGGTGTCGATCGTGTCCGCAACACTCGCAGGGGCATCTTCGATTGCTTCTCGTAAATCGCGATATTCAGTGTAAGCGCGGTTGAGCCAAGCTTGCCGCTGGAGGATTGCATCAACGTAGTCGCCGGAGATAGCAGCCGGTTCCAACATTTCTTTCAGATTGCTCTGAGGTGTCAGTGTGCTGATGTCAACCTTTGGAACCGGTTGCTCGTTGGCGATCATTTCTTCAACGACGCTGTTGATCATGTGTTTCAGTTGAACGGTGATTTGTTCTTCGGTAACGGGTTGCCGGAAATTCCAAGCCGTTTCCTTCAATGTCTTCAAGGCATGTTCGGGATTCCAAGTTCCATCGGTCTGCTTCAGCGTCATGGAAGCAGATTTCTCCTGCCAAGCTTCGTCAATGAACATTTTTAAACCGTTAAGGTTGGTGCCGATAAGAAAGAAGCGATCGGCGTTGATGTCTTCCACGATGATCTTCGCAAAGACACGCGAACGTGGCACGCGATCGGCGCGATTGTTGATGACACCAACGACCCACGTGGTCGGTTCCGTCCAAGGGTCCTGCGTGTCGTACTTCAATCGTTTCCAGTTGCCCATACAGCCAAAACGTTCATTCGCCGACATGCCATTGGTAAACTCGATCCGCCGCGTTTTCACCGTCGACACCGGATGCGTCTTCAAAACGCCCAGATCCGGAACCAAATCGTCCGCCATCGCTTTGAGAGACTGTTCATGCGTCATGCCGATATTAGAAGCCATCTGTGATACCAGCGCGATATTGTCGGGGTGTTCTTGGTAGGGGAACCGCTCCAAAATATCGTCGGTGATCAACCCCGATTGTAACCATCCCACCGACTGCATCGCGGTTTGATTTCGTTCGCATTGGAGCGTGACGAAAGGCTTCATTTGTTCTTCGGTTGTAACCAGTAACGATTTCTTAGGCACAAAACCTGAGATTGTTTCGGCCACGTCGTAGCCAGCGGGACCTTGAATGTCTTCGTGATCGGGATAAGTGTTGGTGATCGTGGCGATGTCATCATGCATCCACTGGTGCTGCAGCACGTTGACGTAGCTTGGGTTGAGCGCCATGCACTCCCACAAGAAAACCGATGGCTTGAGTTTTGCGGCGATGTTGACGAGGTTCCTCTGTTCCCAAATCGTGGCCTTGTCATAGGGGCGGAAAAAGGGAATCTCGATCGGTTCGCCAAATGCGTAGCTGTGTATGAACATCGCTTCGCATCCGGTAGTTTTGGAAACCAGCCCGTGACCCATGACACCCAGCAAGGCAGCTTTCAATCGTTCGGTTCCGGATTTTCCGCGGGTCCCCCAACCGCCGATTGAGAATGGAATCTTCTTGCGGGATTTGCGAAAAGAAAAGTTCAACCACCAATGTCTCACCACGACCAGCAGTAACGCCACGCTTGCAAACAGAACCAATTCCCCCAACGAATTTTCGTAAGGCGATGTGAAGTATTCGGTAAATCGTTTCAGGTGACCGACCAAGGTTTCGTAGTGCGACGATCCCAAAACATGGGTTGCCAACGGGATTAGGACCGGGGAAATTTGAGTAACGTTTCCGAAGAATTTCGTGACACTGGAATCCGCGATTCGTGGGGATTGCTTCTGAGAGCGGGCCGTATTGGATGACCTCTCTGAGATTGATTCCTTTTGTTGGTACCGATGGGGTTTGAACGAAACTTTGAATCCCAAATCGCCAATGGTGCGAATGTAGCTGTCCGCATCGGTCGTGCCGCCGTCCCAATTACGTAGGTTGGCGTACTTTGCAAAATCTTTAGTCAGTGAATAGCAAGCGGCGATTCTTTGGGCGATCTTGCTCGGCGGTGTGATGGACGTGACGCCTTGGCTGGAGACAATTTTTACAGTGGCCGGTTTAAACCAGCTCATATTTAGTGCGGAAATCAGATCGTCCACCAAAGGCAAAAATGGCCGCCACGTGCCGTCGCTGGCAATCGTAAGCGGTTCGCCGGGAACCTTCGTTTCGCTCAGTTCTCCCAGAATTTGCGAGGGAGCTTTCAGCCGAGCGGTGCTAACACGGCCGATGGAGTGGGGGTGCCCTTTTCGTTTGTCCGTGGCTGACCTTCGAAATTCATGCAGCAACCTCCACAGCCGCAGACCAAAGACCGGGCCGCGCGTGACTCGCATTCCCAGCCATGTTCTTTGCACTTCGTAGCCAAAATTGTTTTGCGAAAGCACGGCAAAGATCCGCGTCAACGTTTCTTCGTCCACCCAATCAAACCACCGATTCGGATAGGTCCGCGAACGTCCGGGTTTAATTTTCGCAACGTCCGTGCCCAACCGCTGGATCAGTTCACTGGCTTGTTCATCCAGCAAACCCCATATACGTTCGTTGCATTGGGCCGCCCATCGCCGCACCGGCACCGAAGCGTGGGTGTTTTGAAGCGTTTGTATCGCGGGTTGAATTTGACTTTTCACCAGCGTCAAAATTGTGAAGCGCGCTTGGCCAGGATCGCCTTGGGTCTGTGCGGCAAGTCTGGCAAGACTTCTCCTGAGGACGTCTGTTGTCGCCCAGAGGGCCGTCCTAAGCACAAATTCATCTTGTTCGCGTTTGAGCACATGTGGCAAGATTCTGAAGAAACTAATGCTCTGTTGCGAATGCAAGCCCGGCCGCGCCGCGGTGCTCAGCGCTGAGGCACGAACTTTGGGGTCGGCATCCCCCAACACCATTTGTCGCCACTTACGATGGACCAAGCGGTCAAAAGAAAGGAACAGCGCATCGGCTGTCTTCTGTCGAACGAAGCTGCTTGTTTCTGCCGCCCAAGAGAGTTCAATTTTGTGCCCGTCGCCTCGGCTGAGGAAATTTTCGATCAAGCTCCACGCGTGCCGACGCACAAAGATATCGTCTCCAGTGCCCGGCGTACGCAATCGCTGGTCGATGACGCTCAGCGCTGCATCAAGAGAGAGATTCGAAAGAATCGTCAGGGCTTCGCACTGAACCCAGACGTCTGCGGTTTTCTCTCGCGCCGAACGGTCAATGAATCCTAGCATCCGCTGGCTGACGATCGTCCAAGCGATCCCGTTTGGCAATGCTTCGAGCATAATTCTAAGTGATTTTATGGCCGCACATTGAACCCGCACGTCACCTTGGTATACAAACGCTGGCAGCAACGAGGTTTCGACTTTTAGACGTTGCCAGATTCCTTTGATTCGATTGTTCAGATCGTCAGTGGCACCTCCAAAATGAGCCATATTCAACTCGATAGCGCGGTGAAAAACGTGAACAACGGTCGAAGCAAGACGATCCAATGTGAAACATAGAAGTAGTTCCTGCTCGCCTTGACGTTTCAAGAATCGGTCGCTGAGCGCTTCTTCGTCGAACCAACGCGCGAACGCTCGTTCGTCCATCACCAGCGCGTCAGGGGCAGGGTTCAAACACTGCGCGAAATGGAGGATCAATTCCTTCCGCACTCTTTGTGTTGATGCGGCCGCTAAGTTTCGACGAAACTGCTTGTTCAGCGCTTCCAGTTTCGCAAGGTCACTTAGCTGGTTTTCGATTTGTTGAAAGAGGAAGTCGCAAACGAAACGAGGGGCTTGGCTGCCTTGGCCCCCTTTCTCTAAGTTGATCTCATCCAATAACCAGCGCTGGTTGCTGAGCTGTTTGGCGTTACGAACGCTCTTTTCTGCAACCTGTTTGGAATTTTTGATCCAAGTCTGAAAGTCAATGTTGAGCTTGGCGATCAGATGCGCGTTGAGTTTGACTTCATATTCGTTGAGGCCCAGTTCGAGTAGTTTGCGTACCTGCCTTAACCCGATTGCCGAACCCAAAGATCGTAGCGTCGCGCGTTCAGGCGGCTGTTGCGAAGGATCCAGATTCTCTAATCTTTCGATCGCGCCGGATTTTTGAGGATCAGGCGGCGACCGGTCTGTCGAAGTGTTAGTTTGTTCGACGGTCGCCATGGAATCCTAGGAGTGAGTCAGTCGGGGTAGAAGTGATTGATCTTCGCAGCGCGTTCTTGCTTAAGTGAGCGAAACAAAATCGAGTTGGGGTTGAAGTCACGATAACCGCGACCGTCGTTGAAATAATGATGGAAGAACAGACCAACGCTCGTGCCGCCATCGATCGCATGGGCGACTGAGAAATCAATCTCCGATCGGTGTCCGCCCCAATGCCAACGCTCGGCTTTCACGTCAATTCGGAAGACGTTTTGAATGGCTGCTGATGTACGATCGTTATCGGCGAAAAATCCGGTCATTCGATAGTCAACGTGCATCTCAATAGGCCCAAACAGTTGATCCGATCCAATCTCAAAACCGGCATTGTCAGGAATGAGCTGATCCTCGTTACCGTTTAACATGGGTTGGAAATACACGCGCCGATCAAGGCAACATTGATAGACGTATCGGTCTGATAACCGTAATCCATAACGATGGTCCCGTTTGTACCGCGTAAAAATGTCTTGGTCCAACTCACCCGGAGCAAACCCGTTTTCGTCCTCGCTGAGGAACCGGCCGTGAAATCCAAGCCTCGGCTGATGGCTGAAGTTCGGGTTGAAGTGATGTCTGCGGGAAATACTGCCCGATAGACCGGCCGTCCAAGGAAACGAATGGGCATCCGGCAGCAGCGGAGTTCCGGCGTACTGCCCAAACACGAACACGTTCCATTGTGATTGCAGCGGTCCCCATGAATCGGCTCCGCTATCAGGAGCGTCATCGACGATCCGGTTGGCGTTGAATCGGCTGTGGCGGAATCCAAAGGTAGGGCCAGAACCCAACCGTGGCCGCAGCAGCCACTGGGTTTTGCGATATTCGTTTTTCCACTGGTCGAAGTAGTGATTGGTCAAACCCGCTTCGAAGAATCGCCCCGGCTCCCCGCCGTCAAGAAACTCATCCAACGGACGCCGTGATCGGTAACCGAAGTGCAAACCCGTCGTCCCACTTTCTTGCAGCCCCAATTGCGATGAATCAACAACGTCGACGTCGACTTGGTTTGAATCGGGCGATCGCAGCCCCAGCAGATCCAAATCTTCGGATGTGAAATCCTCTTCGACTTGGTCAAAGATCTCAGCAACGGTTTCGTCGATCCAATGGGGATTCTTTTTCGATGGCGTCGGCGGAGCGCGATAAATTGGAGACGCTTCATTGTTGAGGTCCATCTCATAAATTCGATAGCGCGCGACTTTTCGACCTGCGCTGGGCACGAATTCGAACGTGCGCGTCTGCTGGGTGACGGGAATCAGTTTGGTGACGATCCCTTCTTCGGTCAGTTCGTCGACGCGTATGACGTTGGGACCTGACACGCGAAAACGTAACGGTTCCTCTTCGGTGGCAACGTGATAAGACCGCAGAACCGAACCAAGGTTTGCCGAAACGTCACTTTCGGTATCGACGGTGCCGTCAGCGAGAACTTCTTTGACATCTACATGGACATAGTGATTCGCATACGGTTGCGGCATCCACAACGCAATTTGCGAATTCTCAGGAGAGATCTTCACGCGAAACGTTTCGACGTCATCGTGGCCTTTTAGGGTGACCTGGTCATGTTCTCCGTTGATCTCCCACATCACCGTTGTTTCAGCCATGGGAATAAATCCAACGCGCGGACGCCGTAGCGACACTTCTATCTCAGGCGAAAAGATGGAAGTCAGATCAAGAATCAGAGGGTCGTCACCCAAAAGCGCCCGTGGCGACGAAAAGTTCCCCTGCAACGACTTGCGAATTCGAATCGAAGGGTTGTCCGGACGCCATCTTTGGACCCTTTCGGAATAGACGCCGGCCCGCCGATCAAACTGCTCCATACGCTGCCATGACGCGCCGGTTTTTACGTGATTGAGTATGCGGCGGACGTCTGGGTGCTGAGGATGTTCCAGATCAAGCTTTTGAAGCGCCGCGATTTGTTTCATTCTGATCAGGTTAACATCATCGTCAGGTTGTTCGGTTGTGATCGTTGGATGATCGTAAGCGATTGCAATCGCCTGCTGATAGACTTCATCTTGATGCCTGAGCGTCAGCGGTGAATGAACCGGCAGGATCCGGTTTTGCCAAGTAGGAAGGTCACCAAGTTGCTGGGTCAGGTGCGGCGTAAGGCGCGTTAGGTTAAGGTCGTCGCCGTTGAATTGCATGATCCCATGGGCCAATGAGCGGCCGCCGACTTCGCGGGAAACCAATCGGACAAGATCTGGTTCGGTTTTTTCGACGCCGACACGATTTTGCAGCCCTGCAGGTAACTGAGGTTGGTGCGTGTTGCCAAGTCGACCGACGATGACGGCGGCAAGGGTTGTTTGGTTGATCGGAGGGAGAACGGGAGAAAGTATTTCTGGTCGCATCGTCGAAACGCGATGAATCATGTCGACTTGATTGCTGCCCAACTGGATCTCGTTGAGCCCTTCAGGAAGGTCGATCTCGGTGATGATTTTGCTTCCAGGAAATACTTGGTCGGCGCGGCCTTCAATTTGCAGTTTGGTGGAAACGGTATTGTTGATGATCGGCACACGCTGCAATTGAGTACCGTTGGTTATCTCCAAGACACCATTGATGATTTCGGGCGACTGCAGATTGTGCAGTGGACGCGATTCGATCGAGATTCGTACGGGGCCTTGGATGGCAACCGTGGCAGGTGCGGCCTGCAGCGAGGTGAAGAAGTCATATCGAATGTCTCGATCAATGGAGTAGATCGTTGCCGCGCCGTAACAAGATTTAACGACGGTCGGATCGTGTTTTTTGATCCTTGGCCCTGGCGTCTTATCCAAGAACCTTTGCCAATCCTCGATCGCGGACATACGGGTGAGGAAATTAGTGCTGGTCAGTCGCGCGTAAACATGGTCGCCGTACTTCCAGTGCGTGATCCAATCCTGTCCACGTTCGCCGGCAGCAGAGAGGAGTTTGAAAGCACGTTTGTATTTGCCCAGCTGCAACAGTTTGATCCCGCCCCAGAAATTGCGTTGCTGCACATTGTTTACGCGTTTGAGCGATTGTTTGAAGGATCTCCACCACCGCATTTGGAAACAGCAACGAAGACGCAGTTCCTCGATCTCGTCACCGGTGGCGTCGGGCGGAATGGCAAGGAATGCAAACCGGTATCGGCCATTGGCGGCCAACTGCCGCGCGAACTCAATTTCACTGGTCTCGGTCGGGATTTCTGTGGCACCAACGGCCAGAAAATTTTCGCGATAAAAGTCTTCGTTGGGGTGGTCCTTTGTTTGTTCCATCAGCGCTTGCAACAAGCGCTTTTTCAATGCCGCATCCTTGGTGTGCAACAGCCAACCTTGGCGTTCGTTGCGAGCCAAGAAATACTCGCCGGCGTGCTGCAACAATTCGGCGCGGGTGACAATGGCATCGGCGCGCTGTTCTGATTTGCTGTGGTGAACCATAGCGGTCAAATATTCCATCACTGCCGCCCAGTTACCCGTGTTGGCTGCCTTCAAAGCGGCGTCGCGCGTTTGTTGGAGACGGTTGGTTGACCAGACTTCTTCGGGGGCCGTCAACTGATCACCAGGGACGATACCGCTGGAGAAGGTTTCCACATGGCTCTTGATCAGCCTTTGAAGGTCGAGCGCATCGTTGTCCAATTGGTCGCCCGAGAACTGCTTCATCTCGCGCATCATGCTGGCGTGTTTGGAATGCTTGAGATAAGCCGATTCCGAAAGTTGGGTGAAGGCAGCCACCAAAATCTGACAACCGATGTCGATCGTTTCGTTCGTACTGGAGGTGGCGGTGACTTTCACCGTGCTGACATCGCCGGGCAGAATCATCTCCGCGATACCCGCCTTGATCATCGGTACCGTTTGATCGATCGACGCAAACGGACCGCCCCAAGGACCACTGTCATAGCGACTGTGGACCACCGAAAGACTGGCCAACGCCGCTTCGGCGCGACCGGGGATAAAGGCCTCGGTTGGTAACGCCGATGCCGGATCCAAGCGGAGCGTCACCGGAGGTCGGTCGTCATATTGGACCTTGAGGTCTACCGGCGTAGTAATTTGATTGCGGTCGACAACCCATCTGATCAAGGTTCTGCCCAACGATTTTTGCGGTTGATAGCGTAGGCTATGACACCCACAGGACTCACCGCCGCCGGTTGCCAAAGGATACAGTGTGGTGGTCGGCAGTCGTTGGGCGGTTTCGATGATGTGCTGTTCACCAATGACAGTTTCGGTTTCGCTTTGATTGGGCCTGCGGATGGCACGGGCGGGAAACCCAACATGACGCGGGGCGGCTTCAGGGGACACCTCGATGGGCGCAAAATCGCGGAAGTAGGTGAAACGATTCTTTAAACGGCCGACAAGTTCTGCAGAGGAAACCTCGTCGCCAAAGTCGCTTTCCCCGCGCCGGCGGGCGGCGATGGCGCGCATCCACATGTAGGCACGCAAACCACCGTGCAGCACGTTGTTGTCACGGGCGACCTCCAATAGACGCGGGTAATTCAGGTACGGATCCCACAATGGATCCGTTGGCGAATTGTCGATGACGGTGTCGCCTTGAAGGTACTGGTCCAGCGTTTTGCCGTCGTCCAGCCACTCCTGTTCCAGCCACGAGTCTTCGTCGGTCAGACGTTTCTCCATAGCGGGAAAATTGAAACGGCAATTGGTCAACGGATTACAAAGATTCAGTCCGACCGCGTTGGCTCGCACGTAACCTGGGTGAGAGAGTTCGATTTCAACCGATTCGCAATCGTTTTCGATGTCCAGATATTCGAATTCGCGGCCACCGATCAGCCTTTCAACCCCGCCTACGAATTCGCGGTGCATGCGCTGAGGCAGTGTGTCGAACAGCAGCGTTTTGTGATAGACGCCATCGATAAAGATTTTGACCCAATAAAACTGGTGTCTGCTGGCGTCGAGATCGTACTTCAGTCGCGTCTCTAAACGCAGTCGCGTGCTTCCTTCGACCTCCAGAGGATAACGGCGGCCTGATTTCAACGGCGTGTAGTACAAGGGCCGCCTGCCTCGATCGTCGCTGATCTGAACACGTTTTTCGTCGCAGGCGATTTCACACTGATAGTAGTCCAAGGCGCGATGTTGATAACGGGCGGAAGTGAACACAGCCACCGTCATCGCGCAGGGCGAATCCGGAGAACAGAGCACGCGTCCAATCGAAATCCGCGGATCGTCGGGCGCGCCCACCATCGAAATGGCGTCGGTGGAGATTGCCGGTTTGAGTTTGCGAAACAGACCGGTTCCGTCGGAAGTCCAAAGCTGCAACATGTCGTCAGCAATGGTTTTAGGTCCGCAACTAAGGACGCGGATGTATTCGTTTTCGGGAACTTGAAAGTCGACCGATTCGCCCGGGGCAAGCTCAACGGTGGACAGTTTGTAGGCGCGGTTAAACTTGGGGACCGGCCCGCCAACATGTTGCAGTCCATCGGTCAAGTTTTCCCACTTGAGCGGAACGCGCTGTGGAAGCCGGACTTCCTTTTTGCGGTCGAGCGTCGTTTCTGCTGTTAGTGGACTGCTGGCCAGCAAGAAAATAACAAATAGAAGTACCCTGATGGTCGGCAGGACGCGCGCGGAATTCCAGCCGCTGAGGAAGCATCGATTGCGTGCGCGATTTAAGGCCATTAAGAGTCGAACGAAAGAGCGAATCTTGGGTAAGCGAAGCCTCATATTTTGAGGCGGTAAAAGGGCTCGTTTGAGAGACACGAAAAGTGTGTCTGCTAGCGGGCCCAATTTAGGCCGGAGAGTAGGGATTTTCCGTGTTTATCGCAACCGAAGAAGAAAAAGACTAAAGTCTCACACCCAGTTCAGACGGGGCCAAAAGTCAGGCTGAAATCGTTATTTTGAACCCGCGCAGATCGCAGAAGGAAATGCGCTCGCTCGATACCCAGATTGGCTAGGTAAACGTTGGTTTTTGGGCACGCGGGCTACGAAAGCAGATGGTTTTCGAATGCCTGCGGGCGAGCTACCGCTTAGCGCCACCGACCAAGCTGGCAAAGAATGATGCGCGAACGCTAGCGTCGGCATCCAGTTTCGCGCGGAAGTCTCGGTTGAGTTCGAGATGTAGGAAGTTTGGGCAGCCCAGGCCATGGGCGATTTCCGCTTGGCGATTGGTCGTTCCCCCAAGCTGCTGAATGTCCACCGGGAACAAGCGCGTGTGGTCAGCACCGAAGGTCGTTTTGAGTTCAAGTGCTGTCTGTCGCGCTGAACGTCCGGGAAACTTCGTACTGTCGCTAACGATGATTTTGGCGAACTTCGCCGCTCCCGTTTTACCGTTGTTGGTGAAGCCGTGGATCTGAAAAATCGTAACGTCCGGTTGTACCTTAATCACCGCCGACGTGAATGCGTTAATGAAATGCAAAGGCGTGTGAGACAGATCCACTTTGTTTCGGTGAATGGTGTTTAGCGCAATTGCGGAGACGGACTGTTGTTGAAAAAGTTTTGTGGTTATCGAACCGGTCATCAGATCATTGAAACGATGAGGCGCTTGTAGAACGATCCGCGACTTGACGCCAGTTCGAAATGCGTAAACGCCTCGTCCGGTTTGGTGATCAGGGTGCTCGCGCAAAACGAACCATTTACCCGATGGAGATTGCTGCAACAGCCATTGGTGCGATGCCCAACGTTCTTGTAAATCTTCCATCTCAATTTCGTCTTTTGGTTTCCTTGCTTCGTTGAGCGTGGCGATCAACAGAATTTCGAATTGTTCCACATCGTTTTGTTGGACTTCTGCCAATCCGTCGAAGGATTTTTGTCCTTTCAGTGCTGACCAAAGCCATGTTTTATCGGCCGTTGTTTGTATCGGCGCTTTTACTTGTGGCGGCGTTTCCAATTCCTGTGCGCTCAGGTGCGCTGCACTGAACAACAGCACCCATCCGATGATGAGGACGCGGCCAAGATGATTGAAATGCTTCATGGTCAGTCTACTTCTGCGATACGATACGCTCTTGGCACTCGGGATAAGAATTACCATCAATTGATTTTGAAGGTCGCAACGTGTTACTGATTTGCAGGTGGTGATTGAAATTGATCGGCGTGAATGGATTGGACTTCATCCATTGGAATCGATTGGTAGAGCAAAACGAAGCCTCCTTCTTGTTGGTCGACACGTTCTGTTTTGATCGTGTATTTTCCCGGTGGAAGATCAGGGCCAAGTCGTATAAAGCAACGGTGCTCGACGTCCAGTTCCGCGTCGGTGCCGATCAAAAGAGCGTTTTGTGTTTGGGGGCTGGATTTGAGATCGTAAATTTGATGCAAGGAAGTCAGACTCTCCACGGGGCCCGATTTCTGCATTTGGATCGGGTCTTCGGCTTCGATCTTGACGCTGAATTGGCAGCGCTGTTGCCCTGAAGATTTCCGGTAAATCAGCAGCGTCAAAACCTCATCCAGAGGCGTGGTCTTCACGTGCTCGAATTCCAGTTTCCCATCCTCCAGTTTTGATGCCGTACGTTTCAAGTAGCGTTTGGCGTTCGCAACCTTTCCGCCACTGAGGAACATGCGAATCTCAGGCGGGCCTTGGAATGTAAGGGTTGAGGCGTCGTTGAACGGGTCGAGCTTCAATCGCACGCTTCCGCGTGAGGAGTTTAATCGTTCGCGCTGAACGATTCTTCCATCTTGTTTGACAATCAATGTGCTTTCGATGGCGGCGGGAGCGACGTAAATCAGACGGTAGTCAGGGGGACCACCTAAACCGTAGTCTTGGACTTCGTAGGCTTGTCCGTTGTTCATCTCGTGAAAAGAAGAACTGCGATTGGCCTTGGTGATCACATTTTCCATCACCGCAGGAGCAAGCAGTTGCCGGCCAATCCACTGACCGGCCGGTTCATAGCGGCGGAATAAAAATTCACGCGGCCCGACAAGTTCTTCGTCTTCGGTATCGCGCGGACGGGTCTGCGTACTCAAGACAAAGGATCGGTTATTGGAGATCAGTTGGAGATTCTGATCAGGTTGCAGGTTGTACCACTTTCTATGCGGTTTGAACTGACGCTCGAATGGGTGATGGTCTTCAGGAAGTCTTGTCACAACCGGAAGGTGACTGGGGCGCACCGATGCGTTAATCAGAAACGGGACCGTGTCCGATTTAAAGAGAATTCTTTTTGCCTCGGGAGGAATCGAAAAGTAAAATCGCTTAAATTCAGAGACTAAATGAGCCTCGCCTCCGCTCCAAAGCTGGTCATAGTTTGAGATCTCGGGTTTGATGGAGAGTTTGCCACTTTCGATGATTTGATCTTCGTCGTTGAGCCAAGCCCAATGAAGGAACTTTAGTTCATCCATGCCGACATAGGATCCATCGCTGCTGCGGGATCTAGCCTGAACCTCATCCGAAGCAAAAACCTCTCCAAACGCTAACCGGCACGAAATGCGAAACGGAGTCGGTCGGTCTTTGTAGTGCGAAACGTGGAAACTGACAGGAACATCATCGGTTAGGTAGACGCGGAGGTTACCTGTTTTTGAGGTGATGTCGACAGATTGACCAAAGGCTACCTCCGTATCGTGGATCTTGACCGAAGGCGCGTCGGGTTGATCATGTGTCCACGTTGCAGACCATTTGGCATCGTGGGTTGATTCAAATTCAACCAGCCCACCGCTGACGGTGAAGGTATATTCTTGCGTCGATTCATGAAGCGTTCTTTCCCAGACCGTGCTATTGCTTTGATCACTGGGAAAGAATCGCACGGTAATATAGATCGGATTGGAACTGGAGCCTTCGGTGCGTTTGATCGACAATCCGAATTTGCCCTGTCTTTCTGGTAACGGGAGCGTGATTCTTCGACTGGCTGAGAGCGCATTGGCGCTTGTTGGGAGATTTTCGGCGACTTCTTGGTCGTCAATTTCGCCGATAAAGTAGAGGTGTCTTAATGTGGTTTCGTTCAACGTGGGAGCAGGTAGCCATTGCCATCTGAGCAGGCTGGCACGTTCGGAGGGCGTCAAAAACTTTTGGTCGAAGACGAAATATTTGGCCATCTTTCGACGGTTAGCTAAACGGATTTGCCGCCACGTCGATGGCTTGTCGAAGTGAGGACGCTCGTGTTTTGTCCGCACGCGCGCGACGATTTCTGATATCTGCGGGTCTGAATCTGCTGCGCGAATTCGGAGAATCGCCGGTGCCAAATCAGAGGGGTCAATTGGGATTTGAATAAATCGTGTTTGGGTTGCAACGCGGTTGGTTTTTCCAAACATCAACGGATTGATGAGGGTGCCTTCGTCTTTATCAACCAGTTGTCGAACTCGTGTGCGCGATTCGTAAGTGTGCTGGTTTATCAATTCTCCATCGGCATCAAGCAGCTGATATTCGATGCTGTATCGCCAACCGGTGCGGGGGTCGGACTGGTTTCTCTTGGGCAATTCGGTTGTGTTGAGTGCGCCGTTGGTCATCACGCGAATGCTACGCGCATCGGGCGAAAGATGAAACTCTGTCCAATCCCGACGGCTCAATAACACGGTGCTGACGCGTTTGGCGTCGTCGCGATCAATTTCTTCAGCGGTGGGATTAAAACCGATGCTTTGTAAAAGGCCAGTACAGTAACCACACAAAAGAAGTGCAAAAGGAAGTAGAATCCAGAAGTAATCGCGATATCTCATGGCGTCCCCTTTTCCAGCCAGAGTTTGTGCGAGTTGATGAACTTGCGAAGGTTTTCACTACCAAAGTCTTTTGCGTAAAACGTCTCCGTTCCGATGTAGCCCGTCAGATTCGCAACGGCGGCTAATTTTTGCTGAGGCGTTTGTATGACCAAGAAGGTTTGTCCGGAGCTTTCATCTAAAACACAATTGAATGTCCACGATGAAAACTGTTCTTTGAGATTGATGAGTTTGATGATGTCGAAATTGCTAACGTAACTGCAGCACGCGGCGCGCAGATGGGTCTGTGATTGCCGGAGTGAACGCGCGCTGACCGGGCCCCAATGTTGTTTGGTGTGGGCGGCGATATGTTCGGATAGACTCCCAATCGTCACTTCAATATTGGCGGCGTTCATCTGCGCGATCAGCGTGCTGTATTCGTTTTGTTCGCGATATTTCGTTCTCAGGGCAGGGGAGAGCCAAAGACTGATGACCTCCTTGTTCTTGGAAACTTGAATGGCGGCAGCCTTCATCAGAATGCCCAACTCGTAGCCGGCGGTGTTGGGGGAGCCATCGACGAATCCGATTGAAAATTCGTCATCAATCAGCTTTTGTGTAAACCACTTCTTCAAAGGCGACAGCTGCTGGAAACTTGTTTCCCCTTCGTCGGACGCCAACACAATATCAGAATCGACTGGTGCTTGGATCGCGCGTGCTTGGCAAAGCATGTAGGGGCGGTCGCCAAGTTTTCGAAATAGTACTTGGCGGACCAAGTTGAACAGATTTCGGCGATTGGCGGCTTTGGAAATATCTGCCGAACCATCATCGTTGGCGCGTGGATGGGCTCCGGCGACCAACAGGGCCGATGCGCGGGGCCGCTGAAATAGGCTAACTCCGAAATCGAACGATCGGCTCTCGAACAAGGGTCTGGGAATCTCAATCGCCAGGTCTTCCATCAATGAAGGGCGGAAGATGAAAGTTCCCCAGCCTTTTTTTTGCTTCGAAGTTTCGCTGAGCGCGAAATATTGATCACCATTTTCGGTGTCTAAAATCAGAGAAACGTCGTAGCCAACGATCTGCGCCGCGGTACGAATCGCACGTATCTTTTCCTTTTTATGCTTGTTCAGCCAACGGGGGAGTTTGTTGGCGTTGGACGCGAACGAAGTGTCAGATTGTGTTTCTCCAACGAGTTCTATCAGCGGGCTGACAACTTCGTTGTCCATGAACAGCATTTCTTCCATTTTCGCAGGCAGGAACTGATTCGAATTCTGTTTGCAGATGTTCTCTTTGACCGTCCTCAAAAAATCCGAAAGGGGCTGGCGTACGATGGCAAGATCGTTCGCATTGATACTGTCGGCAACACTATTTACAGCACGATCTGAATGAGCTTCGGTTTGGTTCGGTTCCGTTTCTAAAGGATCGGTTCGTTGGCTTTCCGCGAGCGATCTTGAAGGCGGTTGGGCCAATGACATCACCAACAATCGGCGGCGAGCGCCCTTTGATAGTAGAAGTTCCGCGTACTGGTTCGACTTGCTGATCTTGCTTCTGACAGGTGACTCAGACCAATTCACACTGAATTGGCCAATGATATCCTTTAATTCTTTCAACGGCATCGCTTGGGGCAACCCTGATACGACGTACAGTTGCGAAGGAGGCTCGGATCCTTTTTGTAGTTCACTTTGGTTCATCTTCCGCCACAACGATTGGGTCATCGCGCGAATCTGTACGGTCTGTTGAGCCCCAAACACTTTATGGAATTCGGCGAACATCGTTGCGTTGTAAGCCGTCACGTCGGAGGTGCCATCGATGTTGGTGTTTTGCCCAGCCCCGGCGATGGCCAGTCCATAGCAAGGGATTTGATGCATCAAGGACAATCCTGATTCGAATGTGCCCCATTCATCCAACGGCGTTGGCACTTCGAAGCAAATGCCTTCGGGATGGCCAACGTCGATGGCGTACATTCCCCAGCCATGTGTCGGTTGACGTTCTGATAGGAACAGAATGTCGTCTGAGGAGATAGTTAACGAATAGTTCACCGCAGCCAGTTTTTTGCAGATAAGTTCGATCGCATCGTGATTGATCGTGTCGGGCAACCGTTTGAGATCTCGCAATGCTGACCGGAACATCGAAAGTTCGGCGTAGGATGGAGGCTGGTAGCTACCGGCTTCTTTCTTTTCGTAAAGCAGTGGTTTGCTCTGCCGAATCAGTTGGTTGATTGGTTTATTTGAGCGCACCACCACTGGGGCGGCGATTAAAGTATGAGACGTAGCGGCCGCAATCGAATTATTTAAAAGGTAGCCTGACCAAGAAAAAAGAGCGAACCCAATCAGGCTGCCGGCGATACCACCGACGACCGAAACTTGAAGCGTGCCTTTGAGCATGCGAACCATCAGTTGTTTGTCGTGTGCTTTGACGGCCATCAAGGTTGACAGCAAGTATCCCAATCCAAAAACATCGGTGACTTGTGCATTGCCGGAGAACAAGGGAATGGTGTGGGCGTAAAACAGTCTCACGCCAAAACAAACGGTGAAGAAAAATAGCAACTTCCTTCCCCCTTGCATTCCGATATTCCGCAGCCACGGCGTGCTTAGTAGGAGGTTGCCGAGGAAATAAATAAGCATGCATTCGGCGCACGAAGCGATAATTTTCATTGGGACATGAAGCATCATGCTCAATAGTGCGGGGATTAGAATTCCATTGAAATCCCAAGCGTATTTTAGGTTGATCCAGGATGCCAAATAGGCGGTGCAAACCAAGATGATGTAAGATTTTGGACTGGCCAACAGTGATGAAGAGATGTCTTCGTACATCAAGTTGAAGTTCGAGAGATTCAGGTTGGTCAAAGAACCGAGAAAAACGTAAATGATGAAGTAGGTCACTCCGATGGTCGTCATGAATGGCATGAAACCACGAACAAGCCCTGGCTTCCAGAAGTAGTTTGCGATCAGCGCGACGATAATCAGTCCGAAACTTTGAAGTTCGTTGCGATAATCGAAACTCCACCCGATTTCGGTGACAATGTACTTCCCAATTCCTGGCAGTAACCAGCCATCAAACGAGGCGCGCACAATGACGCTGACCACCACGATGACAAAGAAACGATCGCGACCAAAGAAACTACTCCACCATGACATGCTTTTTAGCGAATCAGAAAGAAGACGCGATAAAAAATACGTCACGACTGCTTCGAGGACGATCACGCTGGCTGTGGTTGGGCGTGAAAGCAACAGTGGCACCAAATAACCTGGGACCACCAAGGCTGAGAGGTTCCAGCCCAGTTTAAGGTTGAAGAAAACGGCAACGACAACCCCGATCCATACGGTGGTGGTGAGCGTTACCGACGCGGAGTCGATGGGGAAGACCGGAAGGGGGAAAAAATCGAACATCAACCGGGCCTTTATTGCTGGGTTGACGAGTTAAACGGAGCGTCACTGCTGCTGACAGTGGTCGCGTCCTCTGCGACTGAATTCTGTGCGGAACTTTTTGGCGGGGTACACAGGTTTGATAGGGTCAAGGACACGGTGACACAGTGCGGCAGGTTTTGAACGCGGAAACCGCCATTCCAGGGACCAACCCAAGCATCAATTTGTTGAAGTTGATCAATCTGAGCCGTGTCAAGATTAAGGTAGTTTTTAGTTCTTCGTTTGGTGGCTGCGCTGGCTTCTTGGTCGAGTGACTTGCGGAGTGTGTCGACGGGAGTACCACCGCCTTGATTGGTGAACCGTACTTCAAAACCGTCCACTTGCGCAAAGACTTGGAACTGAATTTCACTTTCATCAAACGCATTACTCAATAAAAACAGGAGTATCTCGCTGAACGCGCGGTCCAGCAGAATCGGGTTAGCAAACGCTTTGATTTCGCCGCTGACCGATTCGTCCTCGCGTATCGTGATTGATCGCTGCGCCAATTCCTCCTCGAAGCAGTCTCTTACGGATCGCCAAACCGATAGTACATCAATCAAAAAAAAGTTCTCAGGCGATTCGGTCACCTGGCGACTGGACAAGTCGCGGCAGCTTTGCAGCACGGAGACAATTTCTGACACGGTGTCTCCCACGGATCCAAATAGATCGTTGAGCGCCTTGTTCTCGATTTCGGGATCTTTCAATAAGGAGGTTTTGGTTTCGAGGTCGGAAGCTTTTTCGAGAGCTTCGGGGACAAGTGCAGTGGAAAGCTGGTGATTCCATTGTCGAATCTCTTCGAAAACTCGTCCGTCGACGACCTCCAACAATAGGCCATGCGTTTCGATGGAAGTGCGTGCTTCGTCTTCTTGAAGCTTCATCGGTTTGACGTACATCATCATTGGCGATTCGCTCAACGAGGGCGCGACGAGGTGCTTTCCGCTTTTTTGATGAAGGATCGCTTCGCGAAATGTTCGTCGTGCGCTATTGAGCGACTGGCCACTGAGGGCTGAGATGATGTCGACACAGGTAGAACCCGAACCAGAGAGTTCTGTTTTTTGCAGCAGCCGGTTGAGGTTGGAGTTCCGGCGGATGATGCGCCCGTAAATGTCAAAGGTAGCCATCGCAGATTCCGAACAATCGAATGCGATGTCGACGCGTTCGATCAGATCGTCCTGAAGCTGACTGTTGGCTTGAACGTCGACGAATGAACGTTCTTCGGGAAGCGTACAGCAGCGGTCGATCAATTCCAGCCGCCGTGAACTTTCATGCATGGCCTGTTGGCTGCCAGCGATCAACTGTGTTATCTCCACGCAAAAACGGGAAAGAAACGAATCAAAGTCGTTCCATTTTTCAAGCGTTACCGCTTCAATCGCAATCGCAATGACGCCGTATATTCTCATCCCATGCACCAGCGGCAGCATGTATTCAACTTCTTTGACACCCGGATTGGAAGTGAAAAATCCTCGGCTAGGACTTTGAAAAGGTTGCTTGTTTTGAATCGCATCCCAATAGGGCGAACGTTTGTAATCCAGCCGCTTTTCATAGATCTGCGAATAGTCACAGCCGATCGAATGAACGCGTCTAAGATGCGTTTCACCTGGAAGCAGTTCCATCATCACCACACGTGTGGGTTGGAACATCTGGTAAGCCACGTCACCGATGGCTTGCCATGTGTCGACCTCGAATCGAGGTTTCACGTGGGCTTCGCGGACAGTCGATCGTATTTTCCAAAACTGAACATAATCCTCCAGTTTTGAAAAACGTTGCATCGTCGCCACGATGGTAGATCCGATTCCCGCCAGCAACAGCGCCGTCCCCGGTAACCAAACGCTTGTCAACCAGTAACAAGCGGTCATCAGGCCCAGGGCAAGAATCACGTGGGCGAACATCAAAGATGGCAGCCAACGTTTCGCAATTTGACGCGCGACTTGGAAGAAGATCATCGCGGCCAGCCCAAGCAAGACCAGCGCGGCAAACGGTGGCATCTGGGTCGCGTAGTTCTCATTGACCAGACTGGCTACCATGTTGCCTCGAATCTCCAAGCGACTCATTCGGGACTCCCCCGTTGTCGTTGGCGTCAGCATGTGGAAGCGGCGAGAGAGCTTTGGGCCAATGATGACGATTTTGTCTTGGATCAGTTCTCGTATCAGGTTCCCCTTGAGCAGCGATTTGGAGTCGATATGAGGCAGCGTGTTAGGGCCTCCCGCATAACGAATACCATAGGAATCCGAAGGGAGGTTCTCCGATAGCGGGGAGACGCTTTTGGCGATTTCAAATTCGAAGGAACGTAGCTTCGAATCTGCTTGTTCGGTCGAGACAATTCCATTGCGATAAATCGATTGTCCCCGGTGGTGGAGATCAACGAAGCCGATCCTGAACGTGTTTCGGGTGGTCGCCGATCCAGAGGCCAGCAATCTGTCCAACGGAAATCCGAGGGTCAACGCGGATGCACCGGAGACTTGATTCAGCCGGCTAAAATCTCTGACCGAACCGGTCGCTTGGATCGCAATTTTCTTGGGCGATTGTTGTTGGATTGAATCAATCAAAGAAATCAGCGCCGGCGACGCGGACTCGAGAATTTTGGGAGGCGCATACACCAGTAGAATCTGGTCTTCTTGTTGAGAAGAAGGCGTCAGCCAGAGGCAAGCATCGCGCATCAGGTCGTCTGTCCAACGAAACCAGTTCAGGCTGTAGAACACAGCCAGCGTCGAAAAAATGCACAGCACGGCAATCAAGCCGAAGTCACTGCGTCGAAATTGTGCCAGCTTCATAGCGATGTTGCGTACTGCCAGCGGCAGAACCGATGTTGATTAAGGACCAAAAAAGGTAGCCGGTGGTCAAGATGAATCCTCCACCGCAGCCGCGCTGTCGATGACATCGCACAACCCCATTTGGTTGACCTTAACGGACGCTACGAGACTGTCGGTCGTTCGGGTCGTGCGCGTTGATGAACGTGCAAACGCGATTGGAGCGCGACAGTTTGTTGATCTAATCCCGGCTATCTATCAGTGGCATCGGGCGATAGCAAATTCAACTTTCGTTTTTTTGGTCGTAGACCATCTGCAACAAAGATTCGACGTCTTTGAATTTTTTACCGCTCTCAATCGCGCCCTGAACCATGTCGCGCGCTTCGGCCTCTGCGTGCCCCAATGAAATCAGAATTTGGCAAACCTCCTCGGCCAAGCTTCGTTCGGCGGACGCGCTGTCGGATTCTCCTTCGAGCACGGGGATCATTAGCGCGAATTTGGCCATCTTACGACGCAGTTTCGCTACAATCCGTTCGGCCGTTGCGGCCCCGACACCCGGCAAAGTCTTCAGCGTATTCACGTCTTGGCTTTCGATCGCGCGAGCGACGTCGGGAACCGGACGCACCATCGCACGCAGCGCTTTCTTCACACCAACACCGTCCACCGAACAGAACATCTCAAAGAATTCGCGTTCGACCAGGCTGTTGAATCCAATCAATCGCGGCGTCATGCGTCCGCCTTTTTGCACGTTGCCGTCAATGTAGTCGATCGTGTGCAGTTCGATTTCATGATCAAGCTTCAATTGCAATTGGCGCCGGGTGAAGTCGGGGATGAGGACTTCGTAGTGGAAGGGTGGGACTTCCAGGATCGCGATGTCTTCACCGAGT